>CAZMFK010000030.1:0-8233 GCA_964565545.1 uncultured Caldisericota bacterium
CTGCTGTCTCATCGGTATATTACTGACAGACACTTACCTGACAAGGCTATAGACCTTGTTGATGAGGCCTGTTCAAGACTTAGAATGGAGATTGACAGCCTTCCTATTGAGCTTGATATCATTGAACGACAAATACGACATCTTGAGATTCAACGACAAGCCATACGCAAAGAATCTGATTCGGGAAGCAAAGAGCGATTAGAGAAAATTGAAAAAGAAATGCAAGATTGGAAAGAAAAAAATAGTATTCTCAGGACTCAATGGGAAAAAGAGAAAAACCTAATCAATCAGATTCGACAAACCAAGAAACAAATTGATCTAACCAAAAATGAAGAGCAACAAGCAGAATTACGAGGCGATTGGGACAAAGCAGCAGAATTGCGATATGGCACTCGGATTCAGCTTCAAAAAAAACTGGAAGAGCTCAATACTGAAATGGCTTTACTCCCAGAAGATCAACGTTTGCTTAAAGAGGAAGTGGACGAAGAGGATATTGCCTCTATTGTTTCCAAATGGACAAACATACCTATTTCTCGATTAAAAGAGGGAGAAACCGAAAAATTGATCCAAATGGAAGAACGCCTGCATCAAAGAGTGATTGGCCAGGAAGCTGCTGTGCTTTCCATATCCAATGCTATTCGGAGATCCCGTTCGGGCTTATCTGATCCCCATCGTCCGATCGGTTCATTTTTGTTTCTGGGACCAACAGGCGTTGGCAAAACCGAGTTAAGCAAGGCTTTATCAGAATTTTTGTTTGACGATGAAAAAGCGATGATTCGTATTGATATGAGCGAATATATGGAAAAACATTCAGTTGCTCGATTGATAGGTGCTCCTCCCGGATATGTCGGTTATGAAGAAGGTGGACAACTGACAGAAGCTGTTCGCAGAAAGCCTTATGCTGTAGTTTTGCTTGATGAGATTGAAAAAGCTCACCCAGAAGTTTTTAATGTGCTTTTACAAGTCCTGGATGAAGGTCACTTGACTGATGGAAAAGGAAAAACCGTTGACTTCAAAAATACAGTTATTATTCTCACTTCAAATATTGGGGGATCTTTACTCTCCAAAGAAGGAGCTGATATTGAAAGAGTCAGTCCGGAAATTATGCAACTGCTTAAACAATTTTTTAAGCCCGAGTTTTTGAATCGTCTCGATGACATTATTATTTTCCGGCATTTAGATCTAAAGGATATGGAGTTGATTGTGGATCAACAGCTTAAGCTCATTAATGAACGCCTGAAAGACAAACAGGTTCAGCTTGTTTTTTCTGAATCCGCAAAGCAATGGATTGCCCAAAATGGATATGATCCTGTGTTTGGTGCCAGACCTTTAAAGCGATTGATTCAAAAAGAACTGATAAATCCTTTATCTTTAGCTTTACTTAAACAGCTTTTCAAGGAAGGCGACAAGATAAAAGTTAATCTTCATGACAACCAGCTTTTAATGGAAAAGTAAGTACCATTTTGTTGAAATATGTTTTTTGGTATAAGGATGAAGGAGGTAAAGTATGAAGAAATTCTATCGAAGCAGGCAAGACCGTTCTCTCGGGGGAGTTATTGGGGGTTTTATTAAGTACATGGGATGGGATGTTGACACCAATATTGTACGACTTGGATATGCTATTGCCACCCTTTTCTCTGGCGGGGGATTGCTGCTAATTTATTTACTTGCCTGGATTATTGTACCTACTGAGCCGGAAGTGAATGGATGAAAAAACTATACCGAAGCAAAAGATACCGTTGGCTTGGAGGAGTGGTAGGTGGGTTTGCTGAGTATTTCTCTATCGATCCCAACTTATTACGAGTTATTATAATTATTCTGTCCATCATCCTGGGGTGGGTGGGCGAATTATTATTAGCCTATGTTCTTGCTCTAATTATCATTCCATCAAAACAAACCTTTTCTGAACAAATAGATGAACAAAACAGCAGTATTACACCTGTAAAGCAATACCAACCCGAATTCATTATAGGGATTATTCTCTTAATTATTGGATCAGCTTTATTGTTGCGACAGTTTATTCCTATGCAATGGCTTCAATTCAACCGTTTTTTGATAATGCCTGCTTTAATGATATTTGCAGGTGTATTGATCATCTTTAGGGGAAAAAAATGATGCTGTTACACGAGCTTTCATTTATTCATTGGCTGTTGATTGCCTGGATATTGCTGATATTCTTAAAAAGTATCGTGACTTTATGCTATTCAAAATCCCAGGATCAACTTCTATGGGGTATTATTCTGGTGCTTGGCGGTGTAACCTGGATACTGAGCTATTGGTTTCCCGGGGTTGCTCAGTTCTTATTTGGTAGGATTAAGTCGGAAATCTCTGTCATAGATCCCGGCGTTTTTATGGGAGTGCTAATATCATTAATACTGATTTTGCATGGTATAAAACTAGCATTTAAGCATCCATGGAAGCAGATTTTGGTCATTTTGACCGTATTGCTCTTTGTTGTGCTGCATGTATTTTCCGGGTGGGGAGTCCATCCCTGAATCAGCACCAGAATTATAGAACTTTGAGTATTTCTTCAGAAGACTGAGCCTGGTAGCCCATGCTTTGAGCCAGTGAGCTTAATACTTTTTTGGGTCCGACTTCAACAAACTCCCGAGCCCCTCTGATCTTCATTTCTTGCATGCTTTGCATCCAATATACTGGACTGTAAAGCTGCAAAATCAAGTTGTCCTGGATTCGTAAAGGATTTTGATGTACGCATGCATCAATATTTTGCACTATCATGATTTTTGGATTCCGAAAGCGGTAACTCTTTATCTTATTAGCAAAAACTTCTCGAATTTTTTTCATCAAAGAAGAATGGAATGGAGCTGAAACAGGTAGGATAATAGCCCTGCGAGCTCCTTCTTCTTTAGCTTTTTCGCAAGCCTTATTGACTGCTTCGTTCTCACCGGAAATCACGATTTGTTTTTCAGAATTTATGTTGACTGCCTCGACTATTCCATATGAGCTGCATTCATGGCAGATCCTGAAAACAGTTTCCTGAGAAAGACCAATAATAGCTGCCATTTTGCCTGCATTTTGTTTCGATACTTCATGCATCAGCTGTCCACGAAAAGCCACCAAATCCAGCCCTTCTTTAAAAGTAAAAACCTCTGCAGCATAACAAGCGGCATATTCTCCCAGGCTGTGACCTGCTACAATGTTTGGGCTCCAACCCTTCTTTTTTAGGTATTCCAAGTGAATGCAGCTCAGGGTATATAAAACGGGCTGAGTAACCCGAGTGACTGACAATTCTTCGTCTGTCAGAGACTGAAAGCTGTAAGATAGGCTTTCTTCAAAGGTATCCAAAAAAGGCTTTGCGGTTTCCTGGCCTTCAAATATTTTTCCCATGGAAGCATATTGCGAACCCTGACCTGGAAATAGAAAGGCAAGGTGCTGGTTCATAAAATTCCTCCCTTTATTTATCAATACAAAATACTGTCATTAATTTTAAGGTGAAAGATGTGATCCAATTTTTTTGCTGCCTCTTTGCACATCAGCATGCGTTTCAGGAAAATCTCAAAATAATCCATGACATTGGATATCTGAGTATCAATGCTCAGATTCAACCAAATCTCTTTGGTTGCTTGAATAACCATGACTTCAGAATGTCGCACAGCAAAATTAACCCGGTCATGAATGTCAAAACTATCGGTATCCTTTATCCTGACCCGGGTTTGGCGAACATCGGATTTGTCTGCTATGATAAGTACGGCAGAATATCGATCAGTGATAGTACCTTCGTATTCGTCATGACTGGCAATAGCGGTTACAATTTTGGTAACGGATTCCATATCCATGTATTTTTCTCTTAAAAGTTGAAAAGCAATCACAGATCCGATATATGAATGCATTTTTCTTCCGGATATATTTCCAATATCATGAAGATATCCTGCAATGCTTACTATTTCAACATCTTCCTGGGAAAACATGAGCTTTTCGCCAATCATCCTGCATCGCGATGATACCATTTCCACATGGTTAGCGCCATGATCAGTGTAGCCAAGGTTTTCGAGATAATGATCAGCTCTTTCAATAAGCTTTACAATGTCTTTATCTTTTTTAAGATCTTCAAGAAGAATCATTGGAACCTCCCTGCAAGTAGCGACTCAAAAACTCATCAGCAAAAGTATGGTATTTTTTTTCTTCTATGGCAAGTCGGGCCTTTTTCATGAGTTCAAGCAGAAAAGATAAATTATGGATGGAGCCAAGAACTGAAGCCAGTATTTCTCCGGATTTGTATAAATGCCTGAGGTAAGCTTTGGTGTAATGGGCACAAGTAGGGCAAGGGCAAGCAGCATCGATGGGGGAGAAATCCCTTTCATATCTGGCGTTGGTGATGGTGATTCTTCCATCGGAAGTAAAAAGAGAACGGTTTCGAGCAATTCTTGTTGGCAGGACGCAATCAAACATATCTACGCCCATTGCAATAGATCTGATCATTTTTTCAGGATCTCCCACCCCCATAACATAAATTGGGCTTTCCTGCATATATGGGCTTATGCTTTCAAGAATATGATAGTACACTTCGTCTGGCTCACCCACACTCAAAGATCCTATGGCATAACCCGGGAAGCCTATATCCTGAAGGGCTTTAAGACATTCCAATCTTAAGCTGGGATCGTTGCCTCCCTGGACAATCCCAAATAGGAGCTGAGGTGAGGAAGCTTTTTTATGTTTTTTTGATTTTTCAGCCCATGCAATAGTTTTTCGGGTAAGATCCTCTAGCTCTTTTCCCTTGGTGCCAAAAGGAGTGCAGATGTCCAGAGGCATCATGATGTCAGATCCCAAAGCTTCTTGTATTTCAATAACTTTTTCAGGACTGAAGAAATGTTTTGAGCCATCTTTGTATGATTGAAATTCGATGCCATCTTCTTTAATTTTTTTGATGCGAGATAGGGAGTATGCCTGAAATCCGCCACTGTCAGTTAGTATGGGGTTGTTCCAATTCATAAAGGCATGCAGTCCCCCTGCTTGAAGCACTATATCGGGTCCAGGTTGTAAATAAAGATGATAGGTATTGGACAGGATAATTTCAGTTCCGATGGCATGCAAATGATCAACCATCACTGCTTTGACTGTGGCTGCAGTACCAACCGGCATGAAGACCGGTGTATGAATAGTGCCGTGAGGAGTATCCAGGGACGCTGTCCTGGCTAAGGTGTCAGCATCCCTGGACTGAATATGAAACAATTTTCCTCCGAAATTAAATCTTGAAGCTGAAAAAGATCGGAATCAAAATGATCAAGCTAATAATGGTAATCAGCTGTAAAATCCACCCCACTTTGAGGTAGTCCATAAAGGTGTAATCGCCGGGACCCAACACCAGGGTATTGGGAGGTGTTGCAACCGGAGTAAGGAAACAAGCGGAAGCTCCCAGTCCCACGCCCATAAGCAGAGGGGCAGGATTGACATTTAAGTTCATCGCAATGGCTACTGCGATAGGCGCAAGCAAAGCTGCGGTGGCGGTGTTGGACATAAAATTCGTCAAGACTACGGATACGATAACGACTCCAATCAAAGCAGCCAGAGCTGGGCTGATTGGAATTTGGTTAGTAAAGCTGACAATGCTGTTTCCAATATAGGTTGCAGCCCCTGTTTCCTCAAGGGCTTTGCTAAGCGAAAGCATGCCAGCAAAAAGGAAGATGGTGGTCCAGTCCACTGCCTTGAAAGCCTCATTAGGCTTAAGTGCTCCGCTCGAAACAATAATAATAACACCAATGATGGCATATATTACCAGGGGAATGCCTTTAAAGAATGCTCCCACAGCTGGATTGCTTTTAAAAAGATTGGCCCAAAGAGGGTCCATAAACATAAAGAAGATAATCAGCACAAACACAAAAACAGCTATACCTGCTTTGTTGAAACGATATTTGATAGTACTTTCATCAATGGAAGGAGCAGCGTACTTTCCGCTGACAGGACGCTTTGAAATACCTTCAAGAATACGTTTTCCAATGGTGGCCATAAAGATAATGCCAATGATGAAGATGAATATGCTGGGTTTGGCATAATCAAAAAAGCCAAAAAGCTTTCCATCAGTAGCTTTTTCAAATACCGACTGAATAATTCCGTTAGGGGGGGTACCGATGAGGGTATTCATTCCTCCAAGCGAAACACCGAAAGCCATGGGGAGTAGGAGTTTTCGCGGTGAAATATTACTTGATTTTCCGATCGCCAGCATGATAGGGAGAAGACAAGCTGCAGTACCGGTGTTGTTGAGAAAAGCTGACATGATTCCACCAGCAATCATGACATAAACGATAAGCATGGTTTCATTGTTTTTAGCTAGAGATACAATGCCTTTGCCAATTTTGCCAGCTACACCAACCCTGAAAAGGGATTCACCCACGATGAACATCATTAAAAAAAGCAAAACCCAGGGATCAGCAAATCCAGAAAAAGCAGATTTGAACGGAATGACATTGAATAAAACCAACAGCACAGGGACCATAAGAGAAGTCATGGCAAGCGGAATGGCTTCAGTTAAAAATAAAATTGCTGCGACTGTGAGGATACCAATAGATATCCAAATTTTGGTTGCATCAAAAGCAGGAACTGCATCAGCAGCAAAAACTGTGGAAAAAGCAAAGCTTATCAACCATAAACAGAATGCCATAAGAATTCCAGATTTCCACTTTTTAAGAAACATATTACTTTATTTTTACTCCTTTCCAATATCGAAAAGTAAGACTTTTTTACATTATCATGTTTCTTGTGCCTGTCAATTTTTTTTCAAGTTCGCTTTGAAAAATTTTTAAAAACATTCTATACTCAAGGAGTTGGTTGACAAAAAGAAAAAAAGGAATAAATTTTATTCGACGATTTCACGGTAGCAAATCGTACAAACAAACATTTTTAACGGGGGCCCTTAGCTCAGTTGGTTAGAGCAGCTGGCTCATAACCAGCGGGTCGGAGGTTCAAGTCCTTCAGGGCCCATTCTCGGGGAGTCATGATGCAAGAAATTAATGTGTCTGTGTTATTTAGGATGCAGGAAATCCTTGATCAGGAACAAGAAATCAAAAACAGATTAAAACAATCTCGACGCAATCTGGATGAGATTGAAAAAAGACTTGCATCAACTCAAAAAAATGTAGAATTGGCTCGTCAACAATGGATAAAAATTAAAACTAACCTGGAAGATGAAAATCTTCAATTGGCTTCATTTGAAGGAAACAAAAAAAAGTACGAAAATGAACTCTATTCTCCCAAAAATACCCAGGTCAAGTACCTTAAAGAGATTGAAAAAAAAATTGAAGAAATGAAGACTCATATTGACCAGTCTGAAGAAAAAATCCTTCAGTTGTTGGATCAGTCTGAAAAAGCAGAAATTATTTTTCATAATCGAGAAAAAGAGCATCAACAACTTCAAATACTTTATCAGAATCAAAAAGAATCCCTAAAAGAACTCGAAAGTGTTATCAATCAGTCGCAGGAACAGCTCGAAACCCAAAAAAAAGAACTAAAACAACTCATTCCCCCTCATTATATGGAAGCTTTTGACCGGGCATACCTTCTTCAAAACAAAGCTGTAGCAACGGTAAGTGCTCCTGATTATTGTTGTAGCATATGCAAATTCCAAATTCCCAAAAGAGTTATCGATGCTGGAAAAAAAAGCAATAAAGAGTTATTGTTTTGTGAAAATTGTGGAAGGATCTTATTTTTCCTTCATCCATGAATTATGAAGTATATACCGATGGTGCTTCAAGAGGAAATCCGGGTCATGCCAGTTGTGCTTATGTAATTATATCGATGGGAAGAGTAATCGAAGAAAAAGCAGAGTATTTAGGTGTTTCAACAAATAATCAAGCAGAGTATATGGGAATTATCCGGGCCATGGAGAAATTGGTGGAAATAAAAGGTTTTGATGTTGTTATTTATTCTGACAGTGAACTGATTGTGCGGCAACTTAACAAAGAGTATAAAGTCAAACACCCCGAATTAAAAAAGTATTTTCAAACTGTCACTCAAATGATTCCTCTTGTTTTCCCGGTAAGGTTTGAGCATGTACTTCGATCAGAGAACAAAAGAGCAGACATGTTATGTAATCAAGTATTAAATCAAATACAGCTATTAAGGTAAGGAGGCCAAAATTTGGCAAGCAATGAACGTTTTTCAATGGACGAACTATTAAAACTGAAAGCAAGAGAGCTATATGAGATTGCTCGAGAGTTTAAAATCAAAAGATATACCCGTTATAAAAAAGATGAGCTAATTGAAATGATTATTGATTTGG
>CAZMFK010000030.1:8243-10651 GCA_964565545.1 uncultured Caldisericota bacterium
AGTCCAGTTGAGAAAAAAGTCTCTTCAAAGAATGAGGATGCGATAAAAAATAAACGTGGACGAAAGAAAATAGAAAAAGAAGTTCCGACGAAACTGGAAGAAAAACCCATAAAGAAACGTGGGCGCAAAAAAGCCCAGATGATTGATGAGGACGAAACTGCAAAAACAGAAGAAACAAAAACTCCTGAAACTACTGAATCCAAAGAAAAACCTGAAGAAGAAATAACTTATAAAACTGCTCAAGCCAGAGGAGTCCTTGATATCCATCCGGACGGATATGGTTTTTTGCGTTCGATAAAGTATCTTCCTGACTCTTCCGATATTTATGTTGCACCATCCCAAATTAAAAAGTTTGGCATGAGGGAAGGTGATGAAATAGCAGGGGAAGTCCGACTGCCCGAAAAAGACAATGAAAAATACTCCGCTTTGATTAAGCTTGAAACAATTAATGGGGTCCCATACGAGGAGGTCAAATCCCGTCCACGATTCGAAGATTTGGTCCCAATTTTTCCTCTTGAAAGATTCAAGCTGGAATCAAAGGAAACAAGCAATTTGACCGTACGTTTGGTTGATCTTGTTGCTCCCCTGGGAAAAGGGCAGCGAGGGTTGATAGTTTCACCTCCCAAAGCCGGTAAAACAACTATTATCAAAAGAATCGCGCAAAGCATATCTGTTAATCATCCTGAAGTTTATTTAATGATTCTTCTCATCGATGAGCGTCCCGAAGAAGTTACAGATATTCAGCGTTCTGTCAAAGCTACCGTCATATCCTCCACTTTCGATCAGCTTCCTGAAAAACACATCCGAGTAGTGGAACTTGCCGTAGAAAGAGCAAAAAGGTTGGTTGAACAAAAAAAAGATGTGGTTATTCTTTTGGATGGAATAACTCGTTTGACGCGAGCATACAATCTTTGCGTAACTCCTTCTGGCAGAACTCTGACTGGAGGACTGGATACAGCAGCTATCCATGGTCCCAAAAAAGTTTTGGGAGCAGCAAGAAATATTGATGAGGGGGGTAGTTTAACTATTATTGCTACTGCTTTAGTGGAAACAGGATCTAAAATGGACGAAATTATCTATGAAGAATTTAAGGGAACTGGAAACATGGAATTAGTCCTTGATCGAAAGCTTGCAGAAAAGAGACTTTACCCAGCATTTGAAATAAAGCGTTCGGGCACCCGAAGAGAAGAATTGCTTTACCCTCCGGAAGATTTGAAAAGGATCTGGACTTTGCGGCGATTTATTTCCAATCTTGATCCATCCGAAGCACTTGAGCGACTGATTAAATGGGCAAGCGAAACTCCATCCAATGAGAAATTTCTGGAGAGCATTGCGGTGGATAATTCTAAAAATCACTGATAATATTGATGGACATTATCGAAAAACTAAACGAGCTTAAAAAAAAATATGATGACGTGATATCGAAGCTTTCATTGCAGGAAGTGGTCTCTAATCCAGATTTATTAGTTAAATACAGCAAGGAAGAGGCAGAGCTCAAAGAATATGCAGATTTGCATCAGCAATATTATCGCTTGATGGATGATTTATCTACCTACAACCATTTTTTGGAAGACGCCAGGATCCACAATGATCAACCCTCAGCTGAAGAAATCCTTCAGGAAATAGAAATTCTAAACAACAAAAAAATGCTCTTGATGGATAAAATCCAAACCAGTCTGCTTCCCAAAGATCCTGCAGAAGACAAGAACGTTATTCTTGAAATACGTGCTGCCGCAGGAGGGGAAGAAGCAGCTCTTTTTAGCGCAGATCTTTTTCGGATGTACATGGCTTATGCTGATATCAAAGGATGGCAAACCGAATTATTATCATCAAATGCAACCGGACTTGGAGGTTATAAAGAAATTATTGTAGCTATCAAAGGGAAAAATGTATTCTACCGAATGATGTTTGAAAGTGGAGTACATCGTGTTCAGCGAGTTCCGGATACTGAATCAAGCGGACGAATTCATACTTCCACTTCCACTGTAGCAGTGTTGCCTGAGATGCAGGAAACTGAAATTGAAATACGACCTGAGGATCTTAAGCTGGATACTTTTTGTGCTTCAGGCCATGGGGGACAGAATGTACAAAAAAATGAAACTGCCGTAAGAATTACCCATATACCCACTGGCATAGCCGTAGCTTGTCAGGATGAACGTTCTCAATTACAAAACCGAGAAAGAGCTATGGTCATTATGCGTGCCCGTTTGTTTGATATGGAACAGCGTAAAAAAGACGAAGAAGAAGCCAGAAACAGGAAAATGCAGGTTGGATGGGGAGACAGGAGCGAAAAAATTCGTACTTACAATTATCCTCAAAACCGAGTTACTGATCATCGTATTGGACTCACTCTTTATAATCTTCAGGATGTTTTGGGTGGCAAGCTTGATGAGTTAATTGAGTCTTTG
>CAZMFK010000031.1:0-10560 GCA_964565545.1 uncultured Caldisericota bacterium
ATTTCCATCAGTAGATGCTGGGAGGAGGGGCTTAGTTTTTCGATGTTGCGAAAAAAAACAGAGCTGCTGCCCGTAGGAATCCGTTTGAGCTCCTCAGCAAAAACAGCGCTTTCCTGGTAACAATTGATCACCACAAAAGGCGAATCAGAACGGTGGGAGTTTTCGTGTATTTTTTTGGCAACCAGCTCTTTGCCGGTACCATTTTCTCCGAGGATAAACACAGCAGCATCGCTGTCCGCTATCTTGCCAATGGTTTTGTATACTTCCTGCATCGCCAGCGAATGACCTAAAAGTTCGTCGTGATCGTAAGAGCTCTGGGTAGCACCAGATCGCAGCACTGCTACTTCGTTGGTAAGTTGTCTGAGCTGAAGGGCACGGCGAATAACGATGCGGATCTCGTCGATATCAAAGGGTTTGGTCAGGTAGTTGTAAGCGCCATTTTTCATGGCTTCGATCGCCAGGTCAGAGGTACCAAAAGCAGTGATAAAGATGACTGGTACATTCATGAGGCTTTCTTTGATGCGCCGAAAAGCTTCCATGCCGTCCATATCGGGCATGCGGATATCGAGGATGATCACGTCGGGGATATGGTTGCGGGCTTTTTGTACTGCTTCGATGCCATCTTTGGCCAGCAGGACATTGAAGCCTTCATCGAGAGCTATCTCTTTGAATAGCTCTCTTACGCCTTCTTCGTCGTCAGCTACTAAAATTGTATATTTTGCCATGT
Organism: uncultured Caldisericota bacterium; assembly: GCA_964565545.1. GTDB lineage: Bacteria > Caldisericota > Caldisericia > UBA6126 > UBA6126 > T3SED10-260. Next base: position 728 of record CAZMFK010000031.1, read on the forward strand.
TTATATATTATACAGAAATTAAAAGAATTGGCAGAACGATTTTAGGGATGCTGGCTTTGAGCCATATCGAGGGATTTGCGCGTTCGGTATTTGTAGAGGCGCACCCGGAAAGTCGTGCCTTCTCCATATACGCTGTCAAAATAGATTTTGCCCTCATGGTCTTCAATCATGCGCCGAGAAATAGCCAGGCCCAATCCTGTCCCTTTGTCCTTGGTGGTATAAAAGGGAGTAAAGATTTTGCCAAAATCGCTTTTTTCGATACCGCGACCGTTGTCCTGGACTTCGATATCCACAAAATGCTCCTGCATGACGGCACGGAGAGTGATCTGGCCTTCGGGCTGAACGGCCTGGATAGCATTGAGGATAAGGTTGAAAAAGACCTGGTAAACCTGTCGGCGATCAATAAAGAGCTCCAATTCATGGAGATTAACCGTTTCGATATGGATTTTCTTTTGGGCAATGCGCGGAGTAAGGACTTGAATAATTGTCTCTAATAGTGGAGCAATGGGCACCCATTCAAAATTGGGCTTGGAAGGCCGGGCATAGGTGATCAGGTCTTTGATCAGGTTTTCCAGCCGTTCGATTTCACGCAGTACCAGATGAAGGAGTCGAGTGTTTTCTCCCTGGTTTTCAACTTTTCGATGCAGTATTTGTATAAAACCTTTTATGGAAGTCAGAGGATTGCGAATTTCATGTGCCACGCCGGTGGTAAATAAACCCAGCATCTTGAGAGATTCATTTTTTTCTGCTTCTTTGATCAGTTTTACGTTTTCGGTAACATCATCGAGGGTAACCAGGACCATAGCTTCATTTTCCATATCCACATTGGGCAGGATGGCGATGTTGAAATATTTTTCTTTGTTGTCGAGGACTTTGCGCATGCCATCAAAGCTGTAACTGTTGCCGGTTTCAAAAACCTGCTGGATAGTCGTGCTAACCAGATGCCCCAGACGGTCCAGCACTTCTTCTTTTTCGTTGGCACTACTGTTACTCCCAAGATAGATCCGGGCAGCATCATTGATCATAACGATATTCATGCCGGGATCAAAGGCAATCATGCCGGTTTTGGCACTACGCAGGATAAGTTCGGAACGTGAACGCGTCTGTATGACGGTATCAGCCAGTTGACCAATGCCAGAGGTAATATATCCAAATTCGCCAGAAAGGGTAGGCACAGGAGAGTGAAGGTCTTTTTTAAGCAGGGTGAGGGTTTTGAGAACACGCTTGAGCCGGGTTGAAAATGACCAGACAAATATGCCTGCCAGCATAAGAGTGGCTAAAATAACCAGCAGGGTAACCTCCATAGCCCGACGCCGCAGAGCTTCCACCCAGAGCTGGATATTGTGGTAGGATTCTTCAACCCAGATAAAGGAGCCGTCAGATTCCTCCTCCCCCATGGGGATAATGGGCTTCATGTACACCAATCGCTTGTAACCGATGTACTCCGGGTTAAGCTGAAAAGCCAGTATTCGGTTGAGGTCGCTGAAATAAAAGCCAGCACCAAGCTCTTCGGAAGAATGGATCAAGATTCCGGAATATTCTTTGAGAGGAGCTTCAAGATAAATATCCCGCATCGTCTTTCGGAATGTCTCGTAGGGTTCTTTGTTTTTATCTTTGTTGGCATCGTAATTGACCTGGATCCAACCTTCCAAATTGACATTGATGACCACTGTATATAGATTGGACATATAGTTGGCCAGGGTTTCGAGCTTTTCATACTTTTCTGTCATCAAACTCTCGACGCTTTGCTGAACAATGAAAACAGCCAGAAAACCATTGCCAAGAATCACCAGCAGGCTGGTGATCAAAATGACCTGGAAGCGAATGGAGCGCATCAGCTCAAGCACCTTTTCCAACCAATGGAAGATGTGCCTGCAATAAGGTTTAAATCTTCGATCAAGCGGGGATTTTTTTCGACTTGAAGCACAGTGCCCGCATGGACCAGCCAGTTTTGTCGTTTGAGCATGAGATGGATGCTATGAGGACCGGGATATTTGGCAAAAAGCTCTTTGATGGCGCGTAAATCGTCGGGCTTTGCCACATCAAGGTCAATACTGAGTTCGAGCCGCCAGTGGGCTTGCTGTTCGCGCAGAAGCTCGTCACGGGAGATCAGGCGCTTGATATCGGCGACAATTGCCCTAACGCGGTCTTCTTCCCGCTTCAGACGAATCTGAAGCCAGGCAGCAGTTTCTTGCTGATGAGTTTGAAGCAGGTTTTCTGCAGTTTTTCCAAAAGCGATAAATTCCTGGCTCGAGCTCAGATCAGAAAGCTTCAGGATAGCAATAGTGTTGCCATTGGAGCTATCTTGTTTTTTGCGGGGCATTCGGATGGAATCAATAATGCCAAAGACTTCAACCACCTTTTCCTGCTCGCTGATTTCTTCCTGGATTTCTTCGAGAGGAGGAACATTAATATCGGAAAAGATTTCCTGATAAGGAGTAAGGGGGTGCATGGAGAAATAAAATCCAAGAGCTTCTTTTTCGTAGTTCAAATGGTTGTGAAAATCCATTTTGGTATTTCTGGTTTCGCGGACAGTTTGCTGAAAGTCCTCCATAGGACCAAAAAGAGACGCTTCTTCGATGGAAGCCTCAGAAGCATGGTCAAGGAGATAAGCTCTATCCGGATCCAGCGAATCAAAAGCACCTGCCTTGATCAGGGACTCGATGACTTTTTTATTAACCTTCCCGCTGGTCATACGTCGATTAAAGTCTCCCAGAGATTTGAAGAGTCCTTTTTCGTTGCGGTTTTCGATAATCATTTCCAGGGCTATCTTGCCAGCATTTTTTATGGCAAGGAGCCCGTAGCGAATACTTGTTCCTTCGATGCTAAAATTGACCTGGCTGGCATTGATATCCGGAGGAAGTACCGCAATTTTCATTTGACGGCTTTCCTGAATGTACTCGGATAGTTTGTTTTCATCATCTTTGATGCTATTAAGCAGAGCAGTCATGTATTCCAGTGAATAATGCGCCTTGAAATAGGCAGTCTGAAAGGATATAACGCCGTAAGCAGCCGCATGGGACCGGTTGAAGCCATAGGAGGAAAAGGGTTCGAGTTTTTCAGATATGCTTTTGACCACATGGTCTTCGTAGCCCAACTGCAATGCATTTTCAACAAATTTAATCTTGAGTTCGTCCATCTTTTCTTTGTCTTTTTTACTCACTGCTTTGCGCATCGAGTCAGCCTCACCGAGACTGAAGTTGGCCATTTCCTGTACGATAGACATGACTTGCTCCTGGTAAACGCAAATACCATAGGTACTCTCCAGGATTGGTCGCAAAGCCTCATGCTCATAAACAATATTTTCGGGATTGGCTTTGTTTTTGATAAAGTTTTTGATCAAATCCATGGGCCCCGGGCGATAAAGCGCGATAACTGCAATCACATCCTCAATAGTTTCGGGGTTGAGCTCCTTGAACACCTGCCGCATACCCCGACTTTCAACTTGAAAAACTCCCCGGGTGGAAGCCCTTTTATAAATATCTATTGCCAAAGGATCGTCCAGAGGGATGCTTTCCAGATCCACTTTTTTTCCCTGGTGCTCTTCGATGAGCTGGATACATTCTCGTAAAACAGTCAGGTTGCGCAAGCCGAGAAAATCAATTTTTAAAAGACCCATGGCTTCAACAGTTTTTTTATCGTATTGAATCACCAGGTTTTTGTTTTTGTCCATTTGAAGGGGTACATAATCCCAAAGCTCTGTATCACCGATGACTACCCCGGCAGCATGAACAGAAAAATTGCGAGTTTGTCCCTCCATCTGTAGGGCAGTATCATAGAGTCGCCTGTTGTCTTCGTTGCTATCGATGATTTGGCGAAATTCGGGAGAAAGATCGTATGCTTTGGTGAGGGAGTTGCCAAAGGGAATGGTCTTGCACAAACGATTGACCCAGGAATTGTCGTATTTGAAAGCTCTGGCTACGTCTCGAATAACTCCCCGAGCTTCCATCCTGCCAAAAGTAGCTACCTGGGCAACTTTGTAATCGCCATATTTTTCGCGCACATAGGCAATGACTTCGTCACGGCGTTCATCTTCAAAATCGATGTCAATATCAGGCATATCAATACGCTCGGGGTTGAGAAAGCGCTCAAAGTACAGCTTATACCGCAAGGGGTCAATGCCAGTAATGCCCAGAAGGTAACTCACGATACTCCCTGCAGCGGATCCTCTGCCAGGTCCGACAAAGATATTGCGGCGCTTGGCTTCATTGACAAAATCCTGCACGACCAGGAAGTAATCGACAAATTTCATATTTTCGATAACTTTGATTTCAAATTCAAGGCGATCTCGAGCTTCTTGAGAAGGTGGATCGCCATAACGTCTGGGAAGCTCCGTATAACAAAGCTCGCGCAGATATTGGACACGTTCTTCCAGACTGAGGGGTTTGTCTTTTTGATAAACAGGAAGATGGAGCTGACCCAAAGTTAGCTTCAAATTGCATTTGTCGGCAACTTCAAGAGTGTTTTGAAGAGCTTGAGGATAGTCCTTAAAAAGCTTTTGCATCTCTTCGTAGGATTTGATGTAAAACTCCTGGTTGGAAAAGCGGAGGCGTTGAGGATCGTCATAATCGCTGAGGGTTTGAACGCAAAGCAGCAAATCGTGGGCAAAGGCATCTTCCCGGGTGGGATAATGGGCATCCTGCGTGGCTACGAGGGATATGCCCAGTGATTTGCCAAGCTCTGCCAGGAGGGGATTAACTTTGAGTTGTTCTTCGAGCCCGTGGTTTTGGAGCTCCAGATAAAAGTCAGGGCCAAATAGCTTTTGGTAGCGAAGAGCAGTTTCACGGGCTTCTTCGGGCCTACCCTGCAAAAGCAGAGAGGGCACATGACCCTTGATGCATGCTGAAAGCATCACAAGGCCTTCGCAGTGCTTTTCCAAAAGCTCCCAATCAATGCGGGGCTTGTAATAAAACCCTTCGATATGCGCCAGGGAAACCAGCTTGCAAAGGTTGCGATAGCCCTGGTCATTTTTAGCCAGGAGAACCATGTGATAATTGACAGCATCTTCACGGTTTTCTTTTTGATGTCTGGATCGGTCGGTAAAATATAACTCACAACCAATAATAGGTTTGATGCCTTTTTGTTCACAGGTTTTATAAAAATCAACGACACCATACATGACGCCATGGTCCGTCAGAGCCAAAGCGGGTTGACCCAGAGCTATGACAGCGTCCACCATACGCTCAATGCGATTGAGACCATCGAGCAAGCTAAATTCAGAATGCGTATGCAAATGCACTAAAGACATAATCTTCTAAAACAGGTATTCAGATCGAAGCAGCAAGATTCGCCAGGTGCTCAGCCAGATGCTTTGCCAGGGAAGAATCAAGCGCCTCCGTCAGAATACGGAATAAAGGTTCGGTGCCTGAAGGTCGAATAACCAAGCGCACTTCAGGGTGATTTTTTTTGATTTGTTCGATTTCATTTAAAAAGAGAGAGGACTGCAATACAGCTTCTTTATCAGAAACTTTAACATTGAGGAGCACCTGGGAGTGTAGAGGGATTTGCTGAACGTCACGCATAAGCTGGAAATCCGAAGCAATCATAGCATCCAGGCTTTCCAGTATAGAAACCAGACCATCGCCGGTGGATGTCTTGTCCAAAAAGATCAGGTGGCCCGACTGTTCTCCGCCAATTAGAGCTTTGTATTTGATCATGTCTTCGAGGACATAACGGTCGCCAACCTTGGAACGATGTAGCTTGATCTGGCGTTCATTTAAAAAGAGCTCTATGCCGGAATTGGTCATGACGGTTCCAACAATCATGGAGGGATTGAGCTGATGTTCATGTTGACGATGCAAACCAATCATAGTGATCAAATGGTCTCCATCCACCAGAGTTCCCTGGTAGCGAGTCAGGACTCTGTCACCATCACCGTCATGGGTAAAAGCTACGTCATAAGCAAACTTTTTGAGTCGGGCAGCCTCTTCGACATATTCGGGATAGGTGGAGCCACAGTTGACATTGATGAGCGAACCATCAGGCACAGCGGCAACCGGAAGCACTTTAGCTCCCAAATGTTCCAGGACATGAGGACTGGTCCAAAAGGTAGCGCCATAAGCACAATCAATAGCTACTTTCAGGCCATTGAGCTTGAGTTTGGGATACTGGCGGATAATGGATTGGGCATAAGCGGAAGGAGCATCTTGAAAAATACGGTGAATGCCAGGATGCTGACTAACAGGCAAACCCAGTTTGGCTTGCTCGATCCAGTATTCGATGCGTTGCTCCTGTTGGTCGGAAAATTTGGTACCTTGAGCACTGAATATTTTGATGCCGTTGTATTCGAGCGGATTATGGGAAGCGGAGATGACTATCCCCGCCTGGCACTTTTCCATCATCGTCAATCGGGCAATAGCCGGAGTGGGCAATATACCAAGGGATTTGACGTTAACTCCCATCGAAAGAAGTCCTGCGATGAGAGAGCTTTCGATCAAATCACCCGATAGACGGGTATCTTTTCCGATACCTACCCAAATTTCTTCGGTAGGGTAATTTTCATGCAGAAAACGACCAATGGCTTGCCCGAAAAGCAAGACTCGATCGGGTGGGAAATCCGAAGCTGCTACCCCGCGAATACCGTCAGTGCCAAAGTAATTGCCCATAAGAGCTATACTTAAAGTGCTTTTTTAACAGTTTGAACGATATGGGCAAAGGCATCCTTGTTTTCGACTGCAAGCTGGGCCAGCACTTTGCGATCCAGTTCAATTTGGGCTTTTTTGAGCCCATGCATGAAAGTGGAATAATTCAGCTCAGGATCATTGGCACGTACTGCAATATTGATACGCTGAATCCAGAGGGCACGCATATCCCTTTTGAGAATCCTGCGGCTAACATATTGATAACGCTCCGCATGCATGACCTTTTCCCTGGCAGCGCGAAAAAGCTTGGAAGTAGCTCCTCTAAAACCTTTGGCGCGCTTAAGTATTTTTTTTACCCTTCTTCTACGGGTAATTCCACCTTTTACTCTCATAATACCTTCTCCTTGTAATACGATTCAGTTAATGCTTATAACTTGACGTTGATAATACGGGCACGGACATTGTTATAATCGGATTTGGGAACTTCGCGTTGCCTCCGCTGGGAAGCCTTCTGTCCGGAAGACTTCTTTTGAAGAAAATGGCTATGCCCGGTAGGCATATACATTATTTTTCCGCTGGCGGTCACCTTGAATCGCTTCATGGCGCCGCGGCAGGACCTGATTTTGTTTTTCATGGCTATTCTATCCTTTCTTTGATATTGGAGCAATGATGGCGATAATGTTTCTGCCTTCCAACTTGGGCTTGCGCTCCACTTTTCCAACGGTATCGGTTAACTCAAAAATCTTTTCCAAAACTTCAAAACCCTGCTGTTTATAGATAATTTCTCTTCCCCGGAAAAGGATCATGATTTTTACTTTGTCCCCATCCTGCAGGAATTCCACAATCCGGTTAGCTTTCACGTTGAAATCGGATTCTCCGATATTCAGGCGAATCTTGATCGTTTTTAGATCGTTGGAAACTTGCTTCTTTTTGGACTCCTTGGTCTTTTTTGCGGTATCATAGATAAACTTGCCGTAATCCATGATTTTGCATACGGGAGGGGAGCTGTGAGGAGCAATTTCCACGAGATCCAATCCAAGATCTTTTGCTCTGCGTAAAGCTTCAAGAGTAGAAATCAGCCCTACCTGATGACCGTTTTCGTCAATCAGCCTGATCTCTTTTGCTGAGATTGCCTGGTTTATTCTATGCCGCTGTGTAATGCAATTACCTCCATCAAAAAAATTTCTTTATTTTATTACCTTAACTTGAACGGATTGTCAAGTTATGAAACCCAGCTTTTTTCTCGAATGAGTTGTTGGAGATGGCTAACAAAGGAAGCAATATCCATACTGCCCAGATTTTCTCCGTGGCGCTTTCGAATAGACATACTTTGTTGCTCTTCTTCGTTTTTTCCCACCACAGCCACATAGGGTACTTTTTCTTTTTCAGCAAGGCGAATTTTGGCATTCATACGTTCGTTGCGTTGGTCAACTTCAACTCGGATCCCGGCTTCACAAAGCAAACCAGCAAGTTTATGAGCATAGGAGTTGTTTTCATCGGAAATAGGCACAATGCGGACCTGTTCGGGTGCTAGCCAAAGGGGTAAATCGCCCCCATAGTGCTCGAGCAAAACACTGATAAAACGCTCCATTGAACCCAGCAAAGCCCGGTGAATCACCATCGGGGTATGGGGTTGGCCATCTTCTCCGATATAGCTTAGCTCAAACTTGCTTGGAAGATTGAAGTCCACCTGAAGGGTGGTGCATTGCCATTCGCGACCAAGGGCATCTTTGATTTTGACATCAATGGCAGGACCATAAAACTTGGCTTCTCCGGGGTCAACCTGGTATTCGATCCCCATGCGCTTGACCATATCTTCGTATTGGCGCTCAATCATATCCCATTTTTGGGGATCACCGATGTATTTGTGGCTTTTGTTCTCCTGGTCGCGTACGCTGAGGTAAATTTTGTACTGATCGAAACCAAAGTCATGAAGGATCTGGCGAGTCAGGTCCATAGCATGGCAAAGCTCTTCTTCGAGCTGATCTTCGCGGCAGAATATATGAGCATCATCCTGGGTAAAGCCCCTTACCCGAAGGAGACCATGCAAAACACCGGACTTTTCTTTGCGATAAACGTTTGCCAGCTCAAAAAGCCGTATGGGAAGCTCTCTATAACTATGCATTTCATTTTTATATACGGTCATGTGAAAGGGGCAATTCATAGGCTTGACAATATATTGCTGTTGCTCAACGTCCATCGCAGGAAACATGGTATCAGCATAAAAGGACAGGTGCCCTGATGTTTCCCACAGGCCAGAAAGCCCCAAATGAGGAGTGCGTATCATCTGATAGCCATTCTTTTCGTGAAGCTCTATCTCATATCGCTCAATGATGTCTCTGAGACGGGCGCCTTTGGGAAGCCAGATAGGAAGCCCAGGCCCTACCTGCTCTTCGAAAACAAATAATTTGAGCTCACGACCCAGTTTGCGATGGTCGCGCAGTTTGGCCTGTTCGAGTTTGTGCAAATAGTCTTTGAGTTCTTCTTTGGTAAAAAAAGCAGTGCCGTATATGCGCTGAAGCATGGGATTTTTTTCGTTTCCGCGCCAGTATGCGCCTGCAATGGAGAGGAGCTTGAAAAAACGAAGCTCTCCGGTATTTTGCATATGGGGGCCACGGCAAAGATCAACAAACTCACCCTGGGAATAGATGCTGATGGGATCGCCCTCAGGAAGCTCATGGATCAATTCCAGCTTGAAGGGTTCGTTGCGCTCAGTAAAAAACTGTATTGCTTCAGCCCTGGACAGGGTCTTGCAGGTTAGAGGAAGCTTTTCTGCAATAATTGCTTTCATGGCCTCCTCAATGCTTTCCAGATCTTCGGGGACCAGCCGGTGATCCATCGCAATATCATAATAAAAACCATGCTCAATGGAGGGACCAATGCCCAGCTGCACATTACCGTATAATCGCTTTAAAGCCTGAGCCATAATATGCGATGCGGTATGCCTTAAAGCTTCCAGTTTTTCGTTTTGCATTGCCATCACCTTCTTTTTGCTTTTATGCTCTTTCTTTCAAAGGTTTATTTATTATAACGCAAACGGGAAATTTGATGTAGTTGCTAAAGGATAAAAAAAATGGTCGGGAAGGCGGGATTTGAACCCGCGGCCTCTTAGTCCCGAACCAAGCGCTCTACCAAGCTGAGCCACTTCCCGAAGAAAGAATTGAAATAAAAATGGTCGGAGCGAGAAGATTCGAACTTCCGACCCCCAGCACCCCATGCTGGTGCGCTAGCCAAACTGCGCCACGCTCCGAC
>CAZMFK010000032.1:0-10442 GCA_964565545.1 uncultured Caldisericota bacterium
TTTTAGGAGAAGCATCGAATTAATTTCGAGTAGATTTTAGGTGAAGCAATTCGTTAAGTTTAAAAGAAAGTAAGATTAGCGTATAATAAAATATTATAAGAAAATTTTGAGTAAGGAGGACAATCGCAGAATCTTTTGATTTTGAGGAAAGTCCGGGCTCCGCAGAGCAGGGTGCTGGTTAAAAGCCAGTGAGGGCAACCTTAAGGAAAGTGCAACAGAAAATATACCGCCGGCTATGCCGGTAAGGGTGAAATGGTGAGGTAAGAGCTCACCGGCAACCAGGCGACTGGTTGGCCTGGAAAACCCCACCTGGAGCAAGATCGATAGAAAACGTCTGGATGTTGCTCGCAAAGTTTTCGGGTGATCGCTTAGATAAATGATTGTCACTTGAGAGAATGAATAGTTCAATCAAGAACAGAACCCGGCTTATTCCTTGCTCAAAATTTTCTTATAACTTGTTATGAATCCAGAAATAATTCACCATATGCCTGCATTTAAGGAAACTATCATTGATTGGCTTGCACTCCAGGATCATCATTGCATTGTTGATGGCACCTGCGGTGAAGGAGGGCATGCCAGCGTGATAGTACCGATGCTGAAAAGTCCTGGTATGTATATTGCACTTGATCGCGACGAACAAATCTTGAAAAGAGCCCAGCACCGAATGGCTCCGTATAAAGATATGATCCGTTTTTTTCATTCGAGTTACGATGAATTGGGCAATGTTTTGCAAATCCTGAAAATCCAGCAGGTTGATCGAATTTTACTTGATTTGGGTCTTTCCATGTATCATCTCAAAGAATCTGAAAGAGGCTTCAGCTTTACCTCGGACGATCTTCTGGATATGCGCTTTGACCCTTCTGTCAGTCCTATTTCAGCTATGGATGTTATCAATCATTTTCATGAAAATGAAATATCCGATATACTATATTTGTTTGGAGAAGAACACAAAGCTCGAAAAATAGCGCGCAAAATTGTGGAAAGCAGAAAGGTAAAGGCTATTATGACTTGTAGTGATCTTGCCCGTGTTATTGCTGAAGGAACAGGCAGAACTAACAAGCGCCATCCTGCCACTCGATCATTCCAAGCGCTTAGAATATATGTCAATGCTGAGTTGTCCCATCTGGAGCAATTTTTATCCCATGCTCATCAATGGGTTCATCCGGGAGGGTATGTTGCGCTGATTACGTATCATTCGCTTGAAGATCGCATCGTAAAACGATTTGCATTAAATAGCTCTTGTTTCCGAATGCGTGATAAAAAACCCATTTTGCCCGATGAAAATGAAATAAGCGCTAACCCAGCTGTTCGAAGTGCAAAACTCAGGATTTTGGTCCGATGCTAAGAAAAAGTATAATACCCAAATTATTGCTTCTTTTTATTGTTTTGTTTGTTTTTGCTTTTGCTGATTTTCGTTATTTGATGAGAGTCGATCAATACAAAGAAAAACAAAAGTTAAGCCTGGAACTTGAAAATCGCCTGGCTGATCTTCAAGTTCAGCATAGCCAGTTGTACCATATGGATTTAATCAGAGAGAGAATCCTTTCAGATGAAAAAATGCAATTTCGTCCTGCCAGTGAAAATGAAATCATCAGGTGGAATCCATGACCCCCCGACGCAAAATGAGCTTTCAGCGAATAATCAGATTGCGCATGATTTTAATTGCTCTTTTTGCGGTATTCCTTTTTGGCTCCCTGGTCTGGCGAATGGTGTATATTTCCATGGCAGTGCCAGAATTACGCGAATATGTCAAAAATGAAAATTCAACACGTGTGGACCAGGTCATTCCAAAACGAGGACAGATTTTGGATAGAAATGGCTTGATCCTGGCGGAATCTATTGATGCTTATGCTCTCTACGTCAATCCCCGGGCTTTGAAAGATCCTGAGATGTTTGCTGCAGCGGTTGGATCAATTATTGAAGTGCCTGAAAAAGAAATAGTGGAAAAAATCAAAAAAAATTCCCAGGAGCTTTTTTTGACTATTAAAAGAAAGTTAACTGCTTCTCAATACCAGGATATCCTAAATATCCGAAAACCCCATTATTTTGATTTTGGTTTTGAGCCTGATCAGCGGAGAGAATATCCTAAAAACAAATCAGCTGCGAGTGTGATTGGCTTTGTGGGTTGGGATAATTATGGTCTTAGTGGTATTGAGTTTTCATGCAATCATTACCTTCAGGGAATACCCGGAAAAAAAATTGAGTATCAAACATTTATGGATGATCGAGTCCCTCTTTCTTCTGATATATTACAAAAACCTGTCCCTGGCTATAATCTGGTGACATGCCTGGATTATACCCTTCAAAATCTAGTGGAGGGTATTTTGGAAAAACATATCCATCAATGGGATGCCCGGGGCGGAGTCGCTATAGTAATACAGCCCAAGACTGGTGAAATCCTTTGTATGGCTAATCAGCCAAGTTTTGATCTTAATCAGGGAGGAGAATTTATTCAACAGCCAGAGTATTCAAATAAAGCTGTTTCGATGAATTTTGAGCCAGGTTCCATATTCAAACCGATCGTTGCATCAGCTGCTTTGGAAGAAGGTATTATTACTCCTATGTCTTTGCATCAGTGCAACGGACGCATCAATATAGCTGACAAAACCATTGAATGTATGCTTTCCCATGGAGAACAAAACCTGTCGGATATCATCCGAAATTCATGTAATGTATCTTTTGTAGGCATAGGGATGAAGCTCCGAGAACAAATGTATCGTTTCGCCCTAAGATTTAATTTTGGCTCACAGCTCCCTCTGGAACTATATCAGGAAAAGGGCGTAATTCCTTCTCCGTCCAGCTGGTACGAAACTACTATTGCTACCTTTTCTTTTGGTCAGGGCATTTCTGCTACTCCTCTTCAGATGGCCATGGCTTATGCTGCTATAGCCAATGATGGAATGATGATGAAGCCCCAAATTATTCATGAAATAAAAGATGCTGCTGGAAATATCATACAGGCTTTTGAGCCAAAACTCATTCGAAAAGTAATATCATCTGATACTGCGAGAGAGATTAAAGTTGCGTTGAAAAACTCTGTACAGGATCCTCGGGGCACTCAAGCTGCGAATATTCCGGGGCTTTCGGTTGGAGGAAAAACAGGAACTGCAAAAAAAGTAGTTGATGGAAGATATGTTGATGAAAAAGTCATTACTTCGTTTGTAGGCTTTTTTCCGGTGGAAGATCCCCAATATGTAGTACTGGTGTCTATTGATGAGCCCAAACCAAGCTATGAGGCTTACGGGGCAACGGTAGCAGCACCAATCTTTCGAGAAATTGTGCAGTGGATGCAATCACATATGCTGATTAACCCATGAAACTGTCCTCCCTTTTATTGGCATTAAAGCTCAATCAAAATGCAGACTTTCCTGATATTGACATTGAATCAATTGTTTCGGATTCTCGTCAAGCCAATCCTTCTTGTCTTTTTGTCTGTATCCCTGGCTCCAGAGCAGATGGACATCGTTTTGTTGGAGAAGCAGTAAAAAAAGGAGCATTAGTTATAGTTTGCGAAAAACCGGTCAATGTACCTGAACATATTCTGCAGATTCAGGTTTCTTCAAGCAAAGAAGCATTAAGCATTTTAATGCAACAATGGACGGACTACGCCTGGAAAAAAATGCAAATGATTGCTGTTACGGGCACAACAGCAAAAACAACCATCGCTTTTTTGGTTTATCGTATGCTAAATCTTTTGGAAAAACCTTGCGCTTTTATTGGGACAGCCGGTTTGTACAGTCAAGATGAAGAAATGAACATCTTGTTGCAGGGACCTGTCACTACCCCTCAACCCCAGGAACTCCATCCTTTGCTAAAGCAAATGCATCAAAACGGCTGCGAGGCAGTATCAATGGAGGCAAGCTCTTTTGGCTTGGCGGAAAAAAGGTTATGGGGAATGCAATTTGACCTTGCCATTCTAAGCAATCTATCGTTTAATCACCACATTGGCTTCCATGGAAGCTGGGAAGATTATTTGTCAGCTAAAAGAATCCTTTTTCAACAGCTTAAACCCGAAGGGATTGCCATCCTTAACAGCGATGATGCGTATTGGGAATTTTTCCGCAAAGCTTGTTCCAATGTTCTTTGCTATGGTTCCTCTGCGTCTGCTGAAGTTCGTATCAGCGATCTGGATATGGACCAACCCCGGGGTATCAGGTTTAATCTACATTTCAATGAACAAATATTCCCTATTCAATCAGAGTTGCAGGGTTTTTTTCAAGCATGGAATATAGCAGCTGCTTTTGCTGTAGGTGTTTCACTGGGTTACTCTCCTCAAAAAACGCTTGAAGCGCTGACCCATATTTCCCATATCCCTGGCCGTTGGGATGAAATCTATTCCAATGCACCTTTTAAGGTGATAGTGGACAAAGCCAATACCCCACTAGCGCTGGAAAGCATTCGAAATCTTGTGCTGAACCCATCATACTGTCACCGGGTGGCTGTGTTTGGAAATGTGGGTGGCGGAGATTACCTTGAAAGAGTTGAGCTGGCAAAGCTCCTGATAGCAATGTTTGACCATCTTGTCCTAACGCAGGATGATCCCGAGGACGAGGATATCTGGAAAAATTTTGATGAATTTTTATCCGGACTAAACAGCGAACAAAAACAAAAAATTTCCATTGAGCCATCTCGAAAAGCAGCTTTTTCCATAGCAGTAGATAAAATTCAAAAAAATGGTTTGCTGCTAATTCTTGGACGGGGCAATCAGAAAGAATTTATTTGCAAGGGTAGAGCTACAATTTTTAATGATGTGATCGAAATTCAAAAAGTTCTTCATGAAAAAGGATATCTCCCATGAAAATTTTGTTGGAAACTTTTGCTGATTGGTTGGGAGGAACCCGAGTAATTTCAGGTTTTGAGTTGGACGAAGCTTCACCCCTGGATGGAAGGATTTATGTTGATTCCAGAGAAGTAAAGCCTGGAGGAGTATTCGTTTGCATCAAGGGAAGTAAGCAGGATGGACATGATTTTTATCTGCAAGCAATCCAAAACGGCGCCAGAGGAATTATTACTGAGCGCTTGCTTCCAGTAAGCGAACCGGGAGTTTTCCAAATCCATACTGATTCCACGACTCAAGCCCTGAAGCGACTTGCTTTTCATATATTGCAGCATATTCATCCCAAAACAGTAGGCATTACAGGATCAGCTGGAAAAACTACGGTAAGGTCCATGCTGGAATCAGTTTTCAACTCGCAATATTCCTCTTATGGGACCATAAAAAATTATAATACTCCTATTGGAGTTCCCCTTAGCATAGCCAGTATGCCTGAAAAAACAGCTTACTTCATGTGTGAATTGAGCGCTTCCTATCCGGGAGAAATTGGTGAAATCCTTTCCTTTCTTGCTCTTGATCATGCGATTATAACTGGCATAGGACCTTCTCATCTTGCTTTTTTGATAAATGAAGAAGGAGTTTTTTTTGAAAAAATTAAAATCGCTGAAGCATTGCTTCCTTCAGGTAATTTGTGGATAAATGGGGATCAAAAGTGGGCAGAGGAAGCTAAAAAAAAGAAAATTCCTCTTAAAACGTTTGGACTTAATGCGAACCATGATTTTTATGCCCATAAAATCCGATGGAAGGAAGATGGAATGAGCTTCAATTTCTCTGCTTTTTCTGATCCTTCCCTTAGTTTCGTTGTCCAGGGCTGGGGTCTGCATCTGGTCCAGAATGCAGTAGTAGCTCTTGCCCTAGCTTTTCAAGAAAATATTGCCTCTGAAAAAGCTTTTCAGGGACTTTATGCTTTTACTCCTGAAACTGGTAGAGGTCGAATTCTACGTAAAAATGATTCATGGACTCTCTGGGACGAATCATATAATGCAAATCCCTATTCCATGCGCGCTTCATTGGATGCATTGAGCAATGTGCCTTTTTTCCGTAAAATAGTAGTATTGGGTGACATGCTGGAGCTTGGCGAACAGGCTTTGCCCTGTCATCAAGAGCTGGGAAGGCAACTTTCCGCTTATCCTCAGCCACTGGAAGCGATTATTTATGTAGGCGAATTTGGAGAAATAGTGAAAAAAGAATTATCTCAACGTAATGAAAGATTTATCTGGACAAAGAATTGGCGGTCTGCACTTGACGCATTGCTTTCTCTGGAGCTAACTCAGCGATTAATTATGGTTAAAGCCTCCAATGGAATAGGGCTTCATCATCTGGTCAACGAAATGAAGCAACAAACCTTATGATTTTTCTAATTGCTTTTTTTCTTTTATTGCTGACTATGCCCTTCTTTATTCGATTTATGAGAAGGCTTCAGATTGGCGAAATGATTCGATCAGAAGGTCCTGAAAGCCATCAGAACAAAAGAGGCACGCCTACGATGGGAGGGTTGCTTCTCATTGGTGTGATCTTGCTTAGCGCTATTATTGCAATTTTATTGAAAAGCAGATTTATTTTTAGAGAAAGCTACTGGATTTTATACATGACTTTTAGCTTTGGCATGATTGGTTTTATTGATGATTACCGTAAAACCATACGAAAAACACCTTATGGGCTTAAAGCCAGACATCATATAATATTGCAAATTGTTTTCTCTATTCCATTTTTATGGGCACTGGGAGATGCCAACTTCCTAACTTATGCTCTCTTGATGATTATCGCCTTTGAATTATTGGTGATTTTATCAGTCAGCAACTCAGTGAATTTAACTGATGGACTTGACGGGCTCCTTGCCGGGATTGCCATTCCCATTTTTGGTTTTTATTATTTCTTCTCTTATCATTTTGCATTTCCTGAGATTTCTCATATTGCCTTAATCTTTTTGGGTGCATTGCTTGCATTCCTATTCTATAATTTCTGGCCAGCAAAAATTTTTATGGGAAATACAGGTTCTTTTGCTATTGGCGGTGCTATTGCTGCTATGGCTATCCTCACTAAAACAGAGTGGTATCTGCTGGTACTGGGAGGGATTTTTGCTATTGAAGCAGTTTCAGTGATTCTTCAAGTGTCTTACTTTAAATACAGCCGAAAAAAAACAGGCGAAGGAAGGCGTATTTTTCGTATGGCACCTATTCATCATCACTTTGAGCTTTTAGGGTATCCTGAGCCTTTGATTGTAGTGCGTTTTTGGATTTTTCAATTGATTTTAACAGCTGTCACCTGGTGGATCACAGGCATATCATATTGAAGCAGGGTGGAGGTTTTAGTTGATGAATTCTGCACAGATAATGGTGAAAGACAAGCAAGTAACAGTATTTGGCATTAAAAAGAGTGGCATTGCTGCTATCGAATTACTTTTATCCCAGGGAGCCAAAGTTTTTGCTACCGAAAAAGAACCTGAAATCGAATCAGAATCAATTATCTGGATGGAAGAAAAAGGAGTTGGATTTGAGCTGGGCTTTCATTCACGAAAGAGTATTGAAGACGCCGATTTGATTGTGATATCCCCGGGAGTCAATCCCATGCTTCCAATTCTTCAGGAAGCACGTAAAATGCAAATTCCCGTTATTGGTGAAATAGAACTTGCTTACCAGTTTAGTCAGGCACGTTTTCTTGCTGTTACTGGTACTTCAGGAAAAAGCACTACTGTTGAACTTATTGGAGCAATTTTATCAGAACATTTACCCAACGTATTTGTTTGTGGCAATATAGGCATTCCTATTTCTCGAATAATTCTAGAAAATCCTGGCAAAAAACTTCATCTGGTTGTTGAAGTCAGTTCTTTTCAGTTAGAAACAATCAAAGATTTTTGTCCCGAAATTGCTGTTTTTTTAAACTTCAATGCTGATCATTTGGATCGTTATGAACGAATGGAAGATTATTTCAATGCTAAATGCAGGATTTTTGAAAACCAGAGTCAAAAAGATATAGCGCTACTGAATTTTGATTCTCCTGATCTTCGTCATGCTCCCTGCGGACTTGCCAGGAGAGTGTTTTTTTCCAATCGGGAAACACTAGCCAAAGGTTGTTATTTTAAGGATGGCCATGTTGTGCTTGATACAGATTTGAATCCCAGGATTTCAGTATCTTTGGATGGTTTTCGTCTATTGGGACTTCATAACCGTTCTAATGCGATAGCTTCTCTGGCTGCAGCATATTTCTATTTAAAGAGTGATTTTTCCATTGAAAAAGCTGTTCATGCTCTACAACAATTCAAAGGGCTAGAGCATCGTTTTGAATTTCTTGGTACCTGCAAAGAAGTGTCTTTTATCAATGACTCCAAATCCACCAAACCCCAAACCACCATGGTTGCCATGGAATGCCTTCAGCAACCCACAATCCTTATTCTGGGAGGATCAGACAAAGGTAACGATTTTGATGAGCTAAGCCGTGCAATTGCTGCGCATCCTTATATCAAGTTAGTTATCATTACCGGTAAGACGCAAAAGAAAATAAAACATTGTTTTGATGCGATTTCTTATCGAAAATACAAAACCACCCCTTCATTCAAAAGCGCTGTTTTTGAAGCAATAATGAGAAGTCGACCAGGAGACTTGGTTTTACTTTCACCAGCATGCGCTAGTTTTGACGAGTTTACGGGTTTCGAGCATCGGGGCCAAGCTTTCAAACAATTGTTAGCTAGTGCTTTTAAGCAAAACAACTCCTCATGAAAAAGTTAGGCATTGTTTCACGAGAAAAAATCACTCTTCATGAAAGCATATATTGGCTTGTCTTTTTTCTTACTGCTTTTGGTTTGCTTATGTCATTTTCTACCACTTCCACTACTTATTTTACCAGTGGTAATCCTCATCCCTTGAATGATTTTGCCAAACAGGGATTATTTGCAATTGCAGGATTTTTCCTGATAGGGCTTATTCGCCGTTTGCCGCTACGATTATGGAAAAAATGGGCTCTTCCTTATTATTTGTTTACATGTGCTTTGTTAGTTTTGGTGCTTATCCCCCCCTTTTATCTGAAGGGTATATATAATGAATCTGGCGAAGCTGCTCGAAGATGGTTAAATCTGGGTTTTTTTTCATTCCAGCCTTCGGAATTGGTTAAATTAGGAGTTATTCTTGTCATTGCGCGAGTCGCAGAAGCAAAAAAAGGAAAAATCAATGGACCCACTTTTTTTAAATTACTAGTTCTGGTTTTTATTCCTACTCTTCTAATATATTTTCAACCCAATTTCAGTACTGCAAGTATTGTCCTTCTGCTTGGAGCGAGTGCAATGATTGTGGCTGCAACCCCTATTAGCTACTTTATCTTGTCATCCATTCCACTGGTGTTATTGGGAATAGTGGCTTTTTTTAGATCAGATCGCTTGATGAATCGAATCGCAAGCTACCAGAATGTATTTAAAGATCCGTCCAATACAGGATATCAAGTTCTTCAGTCTTATATTGCCATTGCACGAGGAGGATGGTTTGGGCAGGGCTTACAGCGAAGCAGCCAAAAATTTTATTCTTTGCCTGAAGCTGAAACTGATTTTATTTTTTCCATCATTTGCGAAGAATTTGGATTCCTACTAGCTTTGTTATTGGTACTTATGTATTTTGGACTATTTTATTTAGCCCTTCGCGTATCTCTCAAGGCTAAAGAAAGTTTTCATGTTATACTTGCAGGTATGATCGGCATCCATCTGTTTTTGCAGGCCATGATGCACGTAGCAGTCACCCTTGGGCTACTGCCTCCAACTGGTATCCCTCTTCCCTTTGTTAGTATTGGAGGAACAGCTCTTGTGATTTATCTAGTGGAAGCAGGAATTCTCATACGGATTGCGCAAAGCATTGAGGATGCTTAATGGATTTTTATCATCCCCAATCCATGAAATTGCACTTTACAGGCATTGGTGGTGTAGGCATGACAGCTTTAGCCTGGCTCTTGAGGGATTTGGGTTGGGAAATTTCAGGGTCGGATTTAGTTGATTTTCGAATGCGAAAAAAACTTGAACAAAAAGGAATCACAGTTCATATTGGACATTCTGTTGATTGGCTCAAGCATACCGCTGCCCTGATTCATTCTTCAGCAATCCCTTTGGATCATCTGGAGCTAAATTATGCCAGATTACAGAACATTCCAATATATGAACGTATGGAAGCTATTCGTAGCTTGCTGACCCAAAAAAAGTTGGTAGGCATTACTGGAAGTTATGGAAAAAGCACATGTACTACTTTTGTAGCCTCTATGATGCAGCAAGCCAAACTACACCCCTCCTGGCTAATTGGAGCTGATCTTATGGATTTTCCGCCTGCCAAATACAGCAAAGATTCTTTTCTTGTATTGGAATGTGATGAAAGCAAACCCCAATTTCTTTCGCTAAACCCCTTTGTTGCTTTGATTACCAATGTTGGCAAGGATCATTTGCATGAGTATCATTATTCTTCAGACCATCTGGCAGAGGCCTTTTTTCAATTTGCCCGTCGAGTACCTTCTACAGGTACTATCATTGTTTGCGGAGATGACACCCGACTGCTTGAATTAAAAAATCGCATCAATCATTGCAAAGTGATTACTTGTGGATCTGATTTATCCATTCCTCGATCCGCGCATCTCGTATTCA
>CAZMFK010000033.1:0-10312 GCA_964565545.1 uncultured Caldisericota bacterium
GGGAGTTTATGCCATCCACCCATTTCTTTCGCAACGTTCTTCAGTAAATTCTTCAGTAGATCTTCAAAGCAAGGAAGATCGATGGAAAAGAATTGCTCTTGCAGCATCAAAACAATCTCGACGCTTTTCTGTTCCAGCAATATATCCCGTTCAAAAATTGGAATCTATGATATCGAATTCGTCCTGGCCTGAAGAAACCATCAAGATAATCTTTTGGGAACAAGAAGAACAAAAGCGTCTTTTGCATTTGTTTCCTTTAGTTTCAAATCTTCAGGAAATTGTAATCTGTATTGGTCCTGAAGGGGGATTTACTGTAGCTGAAGTATCTATGATGATTGAAGCTGGATTTCAGACTTTCTCTCTCGGAAATCAAATTCTTAGGACTGAAACTGCTGGCCCTTTTGCTGTTGGCTTCATTATCAATCTTTCCGAATAATGCTTAAAGCTTTTTTTATTAAGCCCTATGGATGCAAACTAAACCAGTATCATGCTTTAATTTTACGCCAAAATCTTATTAACGCAGGTTTTATTGAAGAGAGTTCGTTTAAAAATGCCACAGTTTGTATTGCGATATCTTGTGTTGTAACCGAGAAAGCAGAGAAAGAAGTCAGGTCAGCGCTAAAGAAATGGAAAAAAAATGGAAAAGAAGTTTTTGCTGCAGGATGTTTTGGTAGAAGTCTTACTGAAAAGCTTAGGTCAGATGGCGTCATATTCGGTTCTGAAGAGCTTGTTTTCAGCCTTATATGTCAAAGCGATACAATAAAATACGATCCTTTGCTTAATAATACTGGGGAAAAAAGCAGAGCTTTTGTAAAAATTCAACAAGGATGCAACCAATTTTGCAGTTATTGCATTGTGCCTTATACTCGAGGAAGTCCCATCAGTCGAGATAAAAGCCAGATTTTAGATGAAATTGAAGTTCTGTGTGATTCGGGTATAAAAGAAATTGTCCTGACAGGAACTCAGATTGGTTTATATCATCAAATTAAACCTCGCCAGGTAACTTTGCTTGATTTGTTGCAGTGCATTGAACAAAAATTCTCTTCAAAATTGTATCGTGCCCGTTTGTCATCCATTCATCCAAACTTTGTGACTCAAGCCCTATTGGAATTTATCAGCACTTCTTCTCTTTGGTGTAATCATCTTCATATTTCCTTGCAATCCGGAAGCAATAATATTCTTAAAGCGATGAACCGTAAATATACTACTGAGGATTACATGAGTATTATTCAGACTGCAAGACTCTTGATCCCTGGTTTTTTGGTTTCAACAGACCTTATTGTAGGATTTCCTGGCGAGACGGAACAAGACTTCGAAGATTCTTGCGATTTTGTTCGTAAAATTCAGTTTTCCAAAATTCATGTTTTTCCTTATTCATCAAGGTTTGAGGCTTCATCTCATCTATTTGAATGTCAGCTTGATGAGCGAATAATTCAGAATAGAAAAAGAACCATGCTTGAATTATCAAAATGCCTTAGCTATAATCTAAATTGCACTTTTGTTGGAAAAAAGGTGGAGGTATTGGTAGAGAGGGATTGTACGGGTTTTACCAGGAATTATAAAAAAGTGATTTTAAACAGAAATAAATCCCAAAGCCTTCATGAGATGCTTGGGGTTATTGTTTCTGATTGTAATGAAGAAGTGTTGCTGGAAGGATAAAAGTGCAAAATATTTCAACTTGAAAGGAATGAAGAAAGAAAAAAATGGTTCAAGCGACAAAAAAAGAAAATGAAAGCTTTGATTCCCTGATGAACAGATTCAAACAGGAATGTGCCCGAGAGGGTATTATTTCTGAGTTTAAAAAGCATGAATATTTTTATCCTCCAAGTATTAAAAAGCGAAAGAAAGCTGCCAATGCTGCCAAAAAACGCAAAAAATAAAGGAAATGGATAGTACCTCCGACTCGAGTAAACCCATCATTTTTAGATCACTGAATTTATTTGAAACAAAGCACTTTGTAGCGATATTGATTTCTTTTGTTTTAGTATTCGCTATTATTATTTCATACTATTTTGAACATCGACTTGATTTTTCTATTGGAGATATCGCGCCATATGATATTACTTCGCCTTCCACCCAACCTTACTACAATCGAATTAAAACAGAAGAACTTAGACAGCAAGCAGAAGAAAAAGTATCAATTATCTACCGAAAAAATCCATTGATATTGGATTCCATTCTTCAGGAATTGTCATTTTTAAAATCAGAAGTTCAATCTCAGCGCATCAACCGTATCAAAACAGATAACGAAAAAATTCTGGAAATTGAAAAGCTTCTGAGTCAACATGATTCTTCGCGTGCTGCAGCTTCATTGCTTATACAGACGGATGAAAAAAATCTTGAAGATGTTTTTGTGCATAGTGCCTCCCTTATGTCAGAACTTCTTGAAAGAGGGATCCAGGAAGAAGAGCTTCAGGATGTTCATCAACTGATTGATAGAAAACTTGTTTCTTATAATCTTCAAGAACAAACTCGTCTGGCAGTCAGTGTGATTGCTGCCCAAACTATACGACCCAATATGGCCATTGATGAAGATGCTACCAATCGACAAAAAGAAGAAGCAAGACAAAAAATTGTTCCAGTCCGGGAAACTATTATTCAAAATGAAATTATCGTAGCTAAAGGAAACAAGATTACTCCTGAGGATTTTGACAAATTACAAGCTGTAGGCAGAATCAGCGAAACAAAATTCTGGAGAGATGCCTTAAAGGCTTTATTATTTGCTCTTTTGCTGCTTTTAGTTTTGTTGCTCTTTATCTTACAGCATCCAAGAAACGATTTGTTTTCTGATTGGAAAAGTTTTTTATTGCTTTTTGGATTGGTTGTAGCTTTTATTTTCATTGTACGCATCATTGCACCCATTAATCAATTTTTGATACCTGTGTTTATTTTTGCCATCCTTATTCGCATCTTTTTTGAGCCAGTTATCTCTTATTATTTTTCTTTGACTGTCGTCGGACTAAGTCTAATGATTTTTGGAACTGATCATCAAATGATTATCAGTTATTTGTTAGCCACATTTATTGCTATGGTGCTTTATTCCCGATTTAAAAACTTCACTGACTTTATTTTGCGGGGAATATATTCTTCCTTTGCATTGGCTATTTTATCGTTTTTGTTTATTTTTTATTTTCCTGACACTGTTTTCTATCAGCACCCCCTATTAATAACTGGCCTGGCTTTTTCAAATGGCTTGATAGCTTCTTTGTTGAGCTTAGGTATTGTCATACTGCTTGGAAACTATGCAGATTTTATTACTCCTTTACGTCTATTTGAGCTTTCTGATCCCAACTCAATGCTCTTGCGAAAACTATTTGAAATTGCTCCAGGGACCTACCAGCACAGTATTATGATTGCCAATCTTTCCTCTCATGCTGCTGAAGCTATTGGGGCTGATCCTTTGATTGCCCGTGTTGGCTCTTATTACCATGATATTGGAAAAACAATTTCTCCTCTTTCTTTTACGGAGAATAGTTCTGGCAAAAATTTACTGGATGAAATGGAACCCATTGATGCAGTAAAAATCATAAAATCCCATGTTGTTAATGGTTTAAAGTTAGCCAAAAGATATAAATTACCCTCTTTTATTTTTGACTTTATTACTTCACACCATGGAGATAGTCGCATCAGCTTCATGTTTGAAAGTGCAAAAAAAGTGGACAAAAAACTTAAAGATGATAGTGAATTTCGTTATCCAGGACCAAAGCCAGTTTCAAAGGAAGTATCCATTGTTATGCTTGCTGATTCTGTTGAAGCAGCAGTACGTTCAATTGAAGACAAAACTCAAGAAAAACTTGAAAAAATGGTAGACGACATCTTTAATCATAAAATAAGCAATAATCAATTGGATCATTCAGACCTTACTTTTAAAGATCTGGAAAGAATCAAACAATCTTTTTTGATTACTCTTGATTCATTGTATCATGTTAGATTATCCTATCCTACAGAAAAAAATAAACAAAAAGGAAACCAAGAATGACCATTCAGGTTGCCATTCAAGCCAATGAATCCAATCAAGCGCTTCCTTCCGAGGAAGACTTATGCAACTTTATTAAGCATTTAGTATCTCATGCTTTTTTTGCAGATATCGCAGATAATTCTATTCTAAGCCTTGTTTTGATTGACGATAACTTAATGAAGAAACTTAATATGCAATATCGAAATCAAAAAAAAACTACTGATGTTCTTTCGTTTGGTATTTCTGAAATGACTCCGATGGGTTATCTTTGGGGTGAAGTGTTTATCTCTCCTGTCCAGGCAAAGGTAAATGCAGATGAAAAAAAAATCTCCCTGATACAGGAACTAAAACTGCTCATTATTCATGCCCTGGTGCACTTGAAGGGATATGATCATGAAAATGATGAGCAATTATTGATCATGCAAAAACACGAAAATGAGCTATTTAATTTTATTTCCCGAGGTGATTGCTAATTCTATGATGGATTTGACGGTTCAACTTTTCATTGTTGTGGGATTGGTCCTTTTATCTGCATTCTTTTCTGCCTCAGAAATTGCACTTTTAACAGTTAATCGACTGAGCTTAAAACATTTGGCAGAACAAAAAATTAATAAAGCAGGGGCGCTGCTGGCATTAAAACAAAATCCCAATCGCTTGATTAGTGCTATATTGATAGGCAATAACTTTGCGAATATTTTTGCTGCTTCATATACTACTCGTTTGGTTTTCAATCTTTCTTCAGGTTCCATCGATGAGAATCTTCTCATCATAATCAGCACTATTTCTTTAACCATTTTTATTGTGATTTTTGGTGAAATGCTACCAAAATCCATCGCCAATAATTATTCATTGAAAGTTAGTTTTTTAGTTTATTACCCAATTCTAGCCAGTATTTACCTTTTTTACCCGCTAGTATACATTCTTGAAAATATTAATCATGGAATCATGCGTCTTTTTAGAATCAAAGCTGATTGCAATACTTCCATCATATACGATCAAAAAGAATTAGAAACAATGATTGACATTTCGCAGGAAGAGGGCATCCTTGAAAAGGAAGAACGAGCAATAATCAAGAGTGTATTTGAGTTTAGCGATACCCGAGTGTATGAAATTATGGTTCAGCGTGTTGATATGGTTTCTCTGGATATTAGCAAAGGCATCAGCGCTTTTATGGAGCTTATAAAATCCACTGGGTATTCCAGAATACCTGTATTTGAAAATGATGTTGACAATATTTTAGGCATAGCTTTCACTAAAGATATTATGCATGAAGTTATCCAAAACAAACCTCTGGAGTCCATTGATTTAAAAAAAATATTGCGAAAAGCTCACTTTGTTCCGGAAAGTAAAAAAGTTGATGAGTTGTTTAAGTTGATGCGCGATACTCGTCAACATATGGTTATGGCAGTTGACGAATACGGTGGTATTTCCGGGCTGGTTACCATGGAGGATATTCTCGAAGAATTGGTTGGAGAGATTCAGGATGAATACGATACTGAAGAGCCCTATTTCCGAAGATTGGATGACAATGCTTACGAAATAGCAGGTAATTATCCTATTGACGATCTCAATGAACTTTTAAACATTGAACTTCCCACTGAAGAATGCGATACTATTTCGGGTTACCTTCTTGCAGAGCTGGGACATATTCCGGTTGCAGGAGAAAAAGTTTTTTCAGATGATTATACTTTCATTGTGAGTAAAATTGAAGGTCGCCGTATTGTAAAAATTGTAGCAAAGCCGGTTAAGGTTTCGGATAATTCATGCTCTCTGTAATAGCTAACTGGAAAATGTACTTATCCTTGAATGAGAGCTGTGATTTTCTTAAATCTTTTTTTTCACAGGATTTGCCTTTAAGTAAGATAGAGCTTTTGATCGCTCCTTCCTTTCCAATTATATCAATTGTTAAAAAGCATATTGGAAGCCAGTCGTGTGGTTTAGTGGCTCAAAATCTGTGCTCTGAAGCAAGCGGACCATTTACTGGAGAGGTTTCAGGAAAAATGCTAAGCGAATTGGGATGCTCCCATGTTTTGGTAGGCCACTCAGAAAGAAGAATCCTTTACTGCGAAAGCGACGAAATTATAAGAAAAAAAGTTAATATGGCTCTTCAGTATGACTTGAAACCTATAGTATGTGTTGGGGAAAGTTATGAGGACTATCAAAAGAAGAGAACCTCCAAAACTCTTGCCAAGCAGCTCAAAGCTATATCAAAACTTCAGTCCCTCTGGGTGGCATATGAGCCAGTATGGGCTATTGGATCAGGATTAGTTCCCTCTATAGATGAGATAGAGCTTGCTGCAAACAACATAAAATCTATCTGTAATGCAGATAAAGTGTTTTATGGCGGAAGCGTTTCTTTGAAAAATATTGACGTTCTTTGTCAAGCAAATGGAATTGATGGCTATCTCGTAGGAGGAGTCTCAACGAAAATTGACGATTTTTCCCAGTTGTTATTTAAGCTTTCAACCTTATGAAACCATGCTCCGGAATATGCTATATTTGCCCTACTCCTATCGGAAATCTTAAAGACATTACGCTCCGAACCCTTGAAACGCTTAATCTTGTTGATCTTATTGCATGCGAGGATACTCGTCGAACACTTAAGCTTCTTGAAAGCTATGAAATTAAAAAAAAACTGCTTGTTTTCAATGAGCATACCAAGCATAAAGTTCAGGCTTACTTGCTGGAACAGCTTGAATTAGGCAAAAATATCGCCATAGTTTCAGATGCTGGAATGCCTGGCATAGCAGACACAGGGCAAGAGCTAATTCAAGCTTGCATTGAGCGATTGATTCCCGTTGAAGTCCTGCCAGGACCCGTTGCGCTAATCAATGCTCTGGTTGTTTCTGGCTTCCCCTGCCAGCAATTTCTTTTTATCAATTTTTTACCTCGAAAGCCAGGTAAACTAAAAAAACTGCTCGAACGGACTCGAACTTATGGGAATACTGTTTGTGCTTATGAAGCTCCTCATCGCTTGATAGGTACCCTGGATCAGCTCAGAGCTTATGGCACAGAACTTGAGGTATGTGTTTGCAGAGAGATGACAAAGCTACACGAAGAAAACATTCGTGGAAATATTGAAACTGTTTATAATTATTTTATTCATCAAGAAATTAAAGGTGAAATAACTTTAGTGCTGCATTGGTTAGAAAGTGGAGGAAACAAACATGAATAAAAGTTTTTATGTAACTACACCAATTTATTATATCAGTGGAAATCCGCATATTGGGCATTTATACACTACCGTTGCTGCTGATATAATTAGTCGATACAAAAAAATGCAAGGTTTTGATGTGTTATTTGCGACTGGGAGTGATGAAAATTCATTAAAAGTCCTAAAAGCAGCAGAAAAAAACAAAATGGAACCCCAGGATTTTGTTGATCGAGAAGCTGAAAAGTGGAAAGCTTTTTTCCAGCGATATAACATCGACTTTACCAGATTTATTAGAACTACTGACCCAGACCATGTTAAAACAGTGCAATATGTTTTAAAAAAGTTATACGACAAAGGCTATGTGTATAAAGGAAAATACGAAGGTTTGTATTGTGTTGATTGTGAAACCTTCTGGCTTGAATCTGACATCAAGGATCAAATTTGTCCTTCCTGTGGACGTGAAGTTCACTGGATATCTGAAGATAACTACTTTTTTAAGCTCAGTGCTTTCCAGCAAGCCTTGTTGGATTTTTATGCGCAACATCCCGATGCAATTGAACCTGAATCCCGATACAATGAAATTGTGAGCGGGATTAAGATGGGACTTAAAGACATCTCAGTATCTCGAAGCTCAATCAACTGGGGAGTGCCTTTTCCCTTTGATGAAAAACACGTGACATATGTATGGTTTGACGCATTGATCAATTACATAACTGTTTGCGGTTTTCAGGACAACATTGAGCGTTTTCTAAACTATTGGCCTGCTGACCTTCATCTGATGTCTAAAGATATCATACGGTTTCATTGCATCATATGGCCTGCCATGCTCATGGCTCTTGATGTTTCAGTAGCTAAAAAAGTTTATGTTCATGGATGGTGGCTGACTTCGGGAGAAAAGATGTCCAAATCCAAAGGAAATATCATTGATCCTGATGAAGTAGTCAAGGATCTTTGCGAAAAAACAGGCATCGAAAGACATCTTGGAGTCGATGTTTTGCGCTTGTTTATGTTTAGAGAGTCTTCATTTGGGGATGATGCAGTATTTACCGATGATCGCTTTTATTCCCGTTATAATTTTGATCTTGCAAATGATTTGGGCAATTTGATTCACCGAGTTTACGCCATGGCTCACAAATATTTTAATGGGATTGTGCCGGAAAAAACCAGCTGGGATCCTTTATTTCATGAAGAAATAAAAAACCAAATCCGTGTATTTCATCAAAAAATGGAGAGGCTTCGTTTTAAAGAAGCATTGGAAACTCTCTGGGCCTTGATTAATCAATGCAACAAGCTTATTGAAAGCAGTCGTCCCTGGGAACTCAAGAAAAATCAGCAAGAAGATAAACTAAAAGGATTGATTTACACCCTCCTGGATGCCATACGAAAAATAGCTCATCTCATTTATCCATTTATGCCTTCTTTTTCTGAAATCCTTTGCAAAACGCTTTGCGAAAAAGCATCGCCTCTATCCTGCCTTGAGTTTGGCTCTTTAAAATCAGGCATCATGGTTAATCAAATAGGAGTTGTTTTTCCAAGGATAAAAACTTACCAGCAGATCGAAGAAAAAGAAGCTTCAAATGATTCAGAAGAAGCCATTGCAGTTTCATATGAAGATTTTGCAAGGATTGATTTTCGAATTGCTGAAGTTTTGGAGGCTGAAAAAATAGAAAAATCGGACAAACTACTACAACTTAAACTTCAGGTTGGAAATATTCAAAAACAGGTAGTAGCAGGAATTGCTCAATACTATGAACCATCTACCCTGATTGGAAAAAAGCTTGTTATAGTCAACAACCTTAAACCCGTCAAACTGAGAGGAGTTTTGTCGCAGGGTATGATCCTGGCTGCTTCGGATGAAAACAATTTGAGTCTGGTTACTATCGAAAAAGAAATGGAAAGCGGGGCTAAAGTTAAGTAATGCCATTCATTGATTCTCATGTGCATTTACCCCTATTGGACTCTTCGGTCAAAGAAGCCATCTGTTTATGCAGAAATGATGGAATCAAGCTTTTTTTAAATGTTGGTTATGACTATAAATCATCCAAATTGTCTTGGCAGCTTTCTAAGGCATTTCCCGAAGTATATGCATCAGCAGGTATTCATCCTCATTATGTATCATTTGATGAGTACAAGCTTTTTGAAAGCTGGTTAAATAGGGAAAATATTTTTAATCAACCCAAAATGCTTGCCTGGGGCGAGATAGGTCTGGATTATGTTCGCAGTACTAAGGAAAAGAAAATTCAGCAAGAATTTTTTGATCTACAATTGCAGTCAGCTTTTAAACATAAAAAACCCGTGATTATCCACAATCGTGAGGCAGATCAGGATGTATTTAACCATATTTCCAGATATCCTGGCATGACTGGGATTATGCATTGTTTTTCTTCCCATGATGAAGAATTTGCTCACAACATGATAGCTAAAGGTTTTATGATATCTTTTGCTGGCAATGTCACCTATCCTAATGCTTCAAAGCTTCGAGATATTGCTCAAAAAATTCCCCTGGATCATCTTTTGATAGAAACAGATGCTCCTTATTTATCCCCACAAAACTTCAGGGGTACTAAAAATCACCCAATTCATGTTATATCAATTTATCAATTCCTTTCAGAATTAAGGCAAATACCCCTTACTGAATTACAGTCCCGGGTTTATGATAATTTTTGCCGAATATTTCATTTGAGATAAGAGGTTGGATATGGTTCTTTTAAACGAATTAACTACTTTTCTAAACCATGAGTTAAACCCTGAGCATCCTGTGGATTCCTCTGTCAATGGTCTTCAGGTTGCCAATAGTGGAGAAATTGAACGTATTTATGTTGCTGTTGATGCTACCATAGAAACTTTAAAATTAGCTGCAAATCCAAGCAAAGCTCTTTTTTTAGTCCATCATGGCCTTTTTTGGAAAAAGCAAGATATTCGTATTGATGGACCCCTTTATCAAAAAATAGCTTTTTTATTTAACCACGATTCAGCTATGTATGCTTCCCACCTTCCACTGGATTTGCATCCCCGCTTTGGCAACAATGCTATGATTCTAAGCCAGCTTGGCATAGATCCTCAAGCCTGCCAGGCTTTTGGAAATTACCATGGTTATCCAGTTGGTTTGTGGGGAGAGTTTGATGAAGCAGTAGCTTTTAAAAAAATTATTCAAATGCTATCTCAAGTATATCCTTATCCCTTGCAGTTCCAGGACAATC
>CAZMFK010000034.1:0-5821 GCA_964565545.1 uncultured Caldisericota bacterium
CGATATGATTGGCGTAGTTGAAGAAATCAACATGAATACTGAAAAAGCCAAAGTTAGGTTGATGATGTTTGGCAGGGATATGCCTGTTGAGCTCGATTTCATTAATATTGACAGAGTTTAACTAAAGTGAAAGAAAGGATCTGATAGTATGGCAAAAAAAGTTACCGGTCAAATCAAGTTGCAAATACCTGCCGGCCAGGCAACACCAGCACCTCCTGTTGGCCCTGCCCTTGGCCAAAAAGGCGTAAATATTATGCAATTTGTTAAAGAATTTAATGACAAAACTAAAGATCAACAAGGAATTACTGTTCCAGTTATCATTACCGTTTACCATGACAGGACTTTTGACTTCATTCTTAAAACGCCTCCGGTGGCTGCTTTGATTAAAAAAGAGCTTAAAATTGAAACTGCTTCGGGAGTACCTAATAAAAAGAAAGTTGGAAGAATCAGCAAAGCTCAAGTAAAGAAAATTGCAGAGATTAAAATGAAAGACCTAAATACCGATACGGTTGAAGCTGCTATGCTTATGGTTCAGGGAACAGCCCGTTCCATGGGTGTAGAAGTTGAAAAATGAGTTGAATCTGTATAACGAGAGGTGTAAGAATGTCTGGAAAAAAATATGAAAACATTACGGGTCTTGTGGAGAAAAAAGAGTACGATTTAGATGATGCCCTAAGCCTTCTTCCGCAACTGAAAACAGCCAAATTTGACGAAACTGTAGAGTTGGCATTTCATATGGGAGTGGACCCAAAACAAGCTGATCAGAATATCCGTGGAATGGTCAGCCTACCCGCTGGAACTGGCAAAAATGTTCGGGTTTTGGTTTTTGCCAAAGGCGAAAAGGTTAAGGAAGCTCTTGATTCTGGGGCAGATTATGCTGGCACGGATGAGTTAGTTGATAAAATTAAAGAAGGCTGGTTTGATTTTGATGTAGCCATAGCTACCCCAGATTCGATGGATGTAGTGGGAAAGCTTGGTCGAGTTTTGGGTCCGAGAGGTTTGATGCCAAACCCTAAGCTTGGTACGGTTACCTTTGATCTTGCCAAAGCGGTACAGGAGATGAAGGCTGGCAAAATTGAGTACCGCGTGGATAAGTTTTCCAACATTCATGTTCCAGTCGGAAAAGTTTCTTTTAGCAAAGAAGATATTGCTAACAATATCAATGCTGTCGTTGAGGCCCTTCTAAAAGCTAAACCTTCGTCAGTCAAAGGCCAATATATTAGAAAATGCCACATTGCCCTAACGATGAGCCCTTCTATTAAATTGAATGTTTCGCGATTGATAAAAAAATGATTTGATATCGCAATAAAGTATCCCGAAGACCGTGAGTGCTTGAATAAGCTTAAATAACTCACGCAGGGAAGGCCAATTATACATGACTAAACAGTGCCTTTCCATTTCGGGAAGGCACTATTTTTTTTGGAAAGGAGGAATAGCGTAGCATGATCACAAAACAACAAAAAGAAAGTGTAATCAACGAACTTCTTGAAATTTGGCAAAATTCTAAAAGTCTTGTTTTCTATAATTTTGAAAAAATGACAGCCGCAGAAATGGAATCGTTCAGAAAGGAAATTAGGAAAAATGGCTTAAAAGCCTATGTATGCAAAAACACCTTGATTGGAAAAAGTGCAGAAAAAGCTGGCATTGAATGGAATAATTTTGCTGACAGTCTTTTTGTTAGTCAGACAGGAATCGTGATTTCTCAGGAAGATCCCCTTGTTGGGCCAAAAACGATGGACCAGATTTTCAAAGAAAGACGTAAACCTGTTATTAAGGGTGGGTATTTTGAAGGAAGGTTTATTTCAGTTGACAATGTCAAAGCCCTTGCTTCGATCCCTTCCAGAGAAATTTTAAATCAGCAATTGGCGTACACTTTGCTTGGTCCCGTAACTATGTTTGCTGCTTCATTAAATAATACGGTTGCCAAATTAGTTTATGCGCTTAATGCAGTAAAAGAAAAAAAAGAAACTCAAAACTAAAAAAATAAAGGAGATAATAACATGACAAAAGAAGAAATTATTTCAGTAATTGAAAAAATGAGCGTACTTGAATTGGTTGAATTGGTCAAAGCTATTGAAGAAAAATTTGGCGTTTCTGCCCAAATGCCTGTTGCTGTAGCAGCTGCTCCTTCCCAGGCTGGCGGTGCAGCAGAAGCTGACACACAAACAGAATTTGACGTTATTCTAACTGATGCTGGTTCTCAAAAAGTTCAGGTAATCAAAGTAATTAAAGAAATAACTGGATTAGGACTCAAAGAAGCCAAAGAATTAGTTGATAGTGCACCAAAAGCAGTGAAAGAAAAGATTAGTGAAGATGAAGCCAATGCTATCAAAGACAAACTTGCTGCTGTTGGCGCTGTTATTGACGTAAAATAGTCATTTCCAATTTTTGATTCCAAAGGTGTTGGAGTGAACAGCAGTAAACATCATTTGTCAAACTGTTGTTCACTCTTTCTTATTTTATGATATATGCAATATTGTCCGATATTCATGGTAATCTTGAAGCACTCACAGTTGCAATTAACTATATTGTTGATCTGGGCATCAATCAAATAATTTGTTGCGGAGATATCGTAGGATATGGTCCCAATCCTTCTGAATGCTTGCATTTTTTGCTTCGATACCCCCTGGAAGTTGTAGCTGGAAATCATGATCGAGCAATAATAAAAGATTCAATCGGGATTTATTTTAATGAGGATGCAGTAATTGCATTAAACATTCAACGCACTGAGATGCAATACCATGATTTTGCTTATCTGAGCAAACTACCTGGCAAGAAAGAGCTTAAGAGTTTTGCTTTTACTCATAGTTCTCTTGATATGAAAAAACCATATCAATACGTTGTAGATGAAGCTTCCATAAGGAACTCGCTAAAAAAAACCAGAAAAAAAATTGTATTTAATGGTCATTCTCATATTCCTGCTTGTTACATGGTAAAAGACCATGATTTTGATTGTCTTCCAGCCAAACATGGTCTTGATATCGATATCGAAGATGATAAACGGTATATTGTTAACGTGGGCAGTGTAGGTCAGCCCCGCGATGGAAACCCTGAACTTTCTTTTTGTCTTTTTGATGATGTTTCCATGATTATACGTATTGTTCGATTGCCTTATCCTTATGAAATTACCCAGAAAAAAATGATGGAGAAAAAGTTTCCTGATTTTTTAATGCAACGATTAGCTTACGGAATATAAAGAGATCTTTCGCACAAAGTATATTTCCCACCCAATAATTGTATTGTATGGTCCATTTCCATCATGGTGACAGTCTTTAATATTTCTGAAGTTTCAGAGGAGCTTTGATCTATTATTTCTGCTAAAGATAAAGGTTTTTTAGCTAATAAGCCAATAATTTCTATTTCTAATGGATCTTTATTCAAAAATTGTTCGTTATTGTTTTTTTGATTGAATAATAATGATTTGTCAGGCAATAGCTCCTCAATACTATCTATAAGTTGCGCGCCGTTTTTAATTAACTGATGAGTACCCTTGCTTAATGGGTTAGTAATATTTCCTGGAACTGCATATACTTCTTTTCCTTGTTCCAAAGCAAAATCAACGGTAATTAATGCACCGCTTTTTTCTGCAGCTTCCACTACGACTATCGCATCACTCAAAGCACTAATAATCCTGTTTCGAGCAGGAAAATGATAGGGTGCTGGAGGAGTATTTAGGGGAAACTCGCTGATGAGAGCACCATTATGAGCAATCTCATCTCTTATTTTTCGATTGTTTTTTGGATAAAGGTGATCCAAGCTATTTCCTAAAACAGCATAAGTAATGCCTGCGCCATCGATAGTCCCTTGATGGGCCTTGGTATCAATTCCATAAGCAAGACCTGAAACAATGGAAATGTTATACGAAGCCAGTGTTTTTGAAAAATTATAAGCAATACTCAGACCATACGAGCTTGCTTTTCTTGAGCCAACGATTGCAACGGATTTTTCGCTGTAGCTCAAATTGCCTTGAACGTACAAGCATGGAGGCATATTTGAATAATTTACAAAATCTTTAGGGTAAGATTTCTCCCAAAAAGATATGGCTTGAAAGCCCTGATTTTGACATTTTTGTAATTCAAGCTTAACGAACTCGTCTGTATCTTTAGAAAAAAGTATTTGTTTTAGATCGGCAGGATATTTGGATAAATCCTGAGCCCTGTATTTATCTAGCGTACGGTATTTTAACAATCGAGTTTTATATATGTGGTAGGTAAATCGAAGACCGAGTTCTTTTAGTTCCATTGAGTTTTTTAAACTAACTCAATAAACCGAGTGATAACTCTCAATAGATCATTGGAACGATGTTTCATTTGTTCTACAACTTCTTCATGCGAAAGAATTTCTTTGCTAACCCCGGCAGCAAAATTAGTTGAAATGGCCAAACAGGCAAAAGGGATTTCCATTTCTCTCGCCAGGGCAACTTCAGGATACCCGGTCATTCCAACAACATCAGCTCCAAAGCTTTGATATGCTTTAATTTCTGCAGGACTTTCAAAACGGGGACCTTCGGTGACCACCATGGTTAGCGGTCCAAGGAATGGCAGGAAATAATCCGAAAGAATTCGCTTTAGCAGTTCGTTTAATGCTGGATGATAAGGATTGGTCATATCAGCATGCTTAATGCCATTGCTAAAATCATCAAAAAAGGTATCTGCTCTTTTCTTGGTAAAATCGATGAATTGACCCGCATATCCAAACATGCCAGGTTCAAATGATGGATTAAGTGAGCCCACTGCAGCGGTACTAAGGATGCACTGAGCCCTTTGATGATAAAGTGCAAAGATATTGGCTCTGTAGTTTATTTTATGTGGAGGCAAATGATGATTTATACCATGCCTTGGAAGAAAAAAAACTGTCTTTTTCCCAACGATAGTTTCATATAGTTTTACAGAGCCAAAAGGTGTTTCAACCACGATTTCTTTCGCATCGGTAGCTAGCTGATACAACCCTGAACCGCCAATAATACCTATAGAATTCATTGATGAAAACTCCTCCAATAATCAGGCATATTTTTTTGAGATTTTATTAAATTCAGAACGTATTTTTTCTTCTTCAAAAGCAAGAATTGTTTTATTTTGCATGATCAGGTTTCCTGCTACCATCATTGAGTCAACTTCAGAGCCTTTAGATGAGAATACAAGATTAGAAAGAACATCATGATGAGGTAAACAATGGCTCTCATTTAAGTCAAGAAAAATCAAATCTGCAGGAGCATTAGTTTGAATTTTTCCTAAACCTTTGGGTCCAAAAAACTTGCCAGGATTTTCTGTAACAAGCCTAAAAGCATCTTTTGCATTGACGGCAAGAGCGTCTTTTTGGGATACTTTTGCTAGCAGAGACGCAATTTTTAATTCCCAAAACAAATTTTGGCTATTGTTGGATGCTGCTCCATCAGTTCCCAGAGCTACAGGAATTTGATTTTGTATGAAACGAGACAAAGGTGAAATTCCTGACGCAAGCTTCATATTCGATGTGGGATTGTGGGCTATGAGCAAATTTGGAGCATGTCTAATTATATCAAATTCAGTTGAGTTAATGTGTACGCAGTGTGCCATGAGAACTGATTGTTCAAATAGGCCTAATTTTTCAAAGGTTTCGATTGGATATTCTCCATACTTTCTTAAATGTTGCTCAACTTCTTCTGTGGTTTCATTGGCGTGGATATGGATAGTGGTTTGAAGTTGTTGGGAAAGCTGAATAATCTCTTTTAAATATTCCGGTGGACAGGTATAAATGGCATGCGGACCCAAATGGACTGATAGTCGACCATCACAGCAAAGATGATAATGGCGGAAGAAATCTTCAGACTTTCTCAAGCCTT
>CAZMFK010000034.1:5831-10307 GCA_964565545.1 uncultured Caldisericota bacterium
ACTGGATTGCGTTATTCCAAGCGACAAACAAGCTCTAAGCCCTGCTATTTCCACTGCTTTGGCAATTTCCTCTACAAAAAAGTACATATCTGCAAAGCAAGTGCATCCCGAATGAATTAATTCAGCCATTGCAAGCAAGGACGAAATATGTACTTCATGAGGTTCTAATTGGGATTCCAGTGGGAAAATGATTTCATGCAGCCACCGACTAAGAGGCAAGCCTTCCCCCAAACCTTTGAAAAGAACCATGGGAAGATGAGTATGGGAGTTAATTAGTCCTGGCAATACGATTAGCCCTTTGGCATTAACATCAGCTACTGATTTTTGAGTCGGTTCCTTTTGAGCAATATCTTTGATGATCCCATGATGAATCAGAATATTTCCCTGTTGAAAGTCCATTGATGGTGCAAGATAATTAGCATTGAGTATCCAAAAAGGATCTTTTTCTAAACTCATATGATGAATTTAGTCAACTTTCGGGATTTCGATGTGGATATCCTGATTGATGAAGCTGATATAGAAATTCAAACTTTGTTTTATAATTTTGCCTGTATCGTCAGGTGCTTCTTCAATTAAATCTGCACGAAGAAGACGAAAGTCATCATCAAGAAAAAATAGAATATATTTATTATGATCATTGTTTATCCAACGAGCTGTGTAGGTTTTGGTATTAATGATTTGATAACTTGAAAGATCCGTATCTGATATTGACTGTTCCAGCTCATCTTTGGTATATAGTAACCCCGACGAATGACTATACAAATCAAGCTCTTCCTCAAAAACAAACAAACCAGGAGGTTCTTCTTCATGGAAAATAAGTAAAATATCAAATGGATCTTGGAGCTTGGTAATCGATATGTCTTCTTCTCTGATCCTAATCCACTGGGGAGAGTCGGTGTCTTTAAAAAAAATGGTTTGGCCAGAACGAACAATTTCTCTGGAGGTGATTAACTGTCCCAATCGGTCATCTTGAAGGTATTTAAAACGGAAGGTACTCCCTTTAGCGACCTGATAAAGCATATAGGTATGAGTCTCGTCTGGTTCACCCATTCGGGAATACCAAATGTACCTGAAGCTATAGCTATCGTAAGAAAGCAAATCATTTTTGGCTTTTTCCAAGATATTTTCAAAAGTAACTGGCTCAAGAACCAATTCGATCTTTTTTGTACCAATTTGCCATTGAGTTTCAAGTAATTTTGAATAATGTTTATAACCATTTTTCTCAGCCAAAATTGTTGCAGAAGGGAATATTGGTAGATAAGCTTTAAAAGCTCCAGATTGATTTGTTTGATATACCTTGTCGTTTATTTTTACTATGGCAGCAGCAACTGGTTTTTTAGTAATAGAATCGATTGCTTTGCCTTCAATCTTCAGTCCGGTATAAAACAGGAAGATAGCTATACTTGCCAATACCATTAATGCTATCATCAGAATGACAACAAGAAATGATTTGCTCATAACAGCACTCTCCTTACTTGTTTTTCAAAAGAAGCTGACTAGCTGGCGCTATCGATAATATACCATATGTTGTTATCAGGATCCTTCTCCAGATAATATGCGCCATTTGCTTTGGTAGGTCTGCCTTTTTCTCTTAAATTCAATTGAAATGAAACCATTTTGACGCTTTTACGATTGGTATCTTTTACACCAAGAATATCAGCTTTTTTGTAAATTGTTCCATTTTGGCGGGAGAGTTCAAACAACCCAATAAAGTTATCAATGCTTTCTCCTTTGGAAGCTTTGAATGGATCTTTGAGCAAGGCATAAGCTTGGTCGTATTCTTCCCGGGCAATGTGATTAAAGTATCGATTAACTGTTCTTTGTGGTGTAGGCAATAGGTTTAATATCATATATTGACGTACAAATATAAAAAGCGGAATTGCTATCAAGATTGCTACAATAATTATTATCCACTTCGTGGAAGGAATTTTTTTGGTTGTTTTTCGTTCAAGGGCAGAAGCAACCATTTGGTCTACAGAGCTGATTTTTTTCTTTCCCATATCTTATTACCTCCATTGATTTCAGGCATTAAATATCTGGCTTTCTTATTTTTTTATAATGCTGGAAACATTTTGAACTATTTTCCAGCCTTTTCCTGGAATTTTTTCTAAAAGGTAGCTTCCATCACTATCCATCATGTCACCTCGATATAATATGCGGACCGTAACATGAACGATATACTGTTTTGAGTTTCCTTCGACTCTTTGAATGCCTTTGATCGTAACTTTTTGAGTTCGAGTTCCTGATACTACAGCATTGGCATATTCGTTTGTAAAGCGTTCCATTGAGCCTCGACTCTTTTTGTATTGCCCGTCAATGAGCTGGTATGCTTTTTCGTAATTCTCATTTTTTAAATAAAGAAAAAACTGACGGGTGGTTTTGGCTGGAGAAGGTATAAGTAGATATGCAAAAAAAGCCCCAAGAAAAAGAATTAATAGAAAAATTAGGATTTTTTTTAAAAAAACAGCAATTTTCTTGGTTATAGAAAATAGGCTGCCCATTAGATTCTCCCTCTAAGACTATCAAACCATTTAATAAGGTTTTTCCATGGATTGTCAGTTGTAATCCTGAACTCATACTCTTCGGTTAACTGGTACATAAACCGATCAACAGCCCTATCCTGTTTGTTTTTAAGAAGGTCTTCTTTAACCAAATCTTTGACTTCTTCAAAACTTTTTTCTTCTGCTCCTTTTCTGTCAGATACAACGAAAACATAAAAACCATCCCTTGCCTGGACAGCATAGGGTTGGTTGAGAGAGATATCTGGATGGAAAACATTGTCCGAGATTTCTTTGTAAAGCTCTCCAGGAGTAACCCAGCCAAGATCACCTGAGTTTAATTCAACGTCAGGAGATAGTGAATACTCTTTTGCCAGTTTGGCAAAATCCTCTCCGCTTTGGAGTTTTTCCACGATATTGTTTGCATCAGCTTCAGTTTCGACAGCGATTAGCTTAATTTTGGCTTGATCTGGCAAATCATAGTAAGTTTTGTATTGCTGGTAAAATTCAATTATTTCTCCGTCAGTTGCAGTTACTTCATCTCGTACAGGTTGGAGTACTTTATTATAGATAGCCTGTTGTCGCATATCTGCCAAAAAAGATTGGTATCTAATGCCATAATCAGACAAAGTGCTTCTGAAGTCTACATCATCAGTACCAGTGGATGCTTTTAGCGCTTCGATAAATTTCTCCACTTCTACATCAACATCTTTTCGGGTGACTTTGATGTTGTTTTCTTTAGCATAAAGGTAAACTGACTTCAGCTTCATAAGGTTTTCCATAGCTTTAGCTTTAAGGGTGTCTTCGGCAGATTTTCTATCATCAGGTTCCATAGATTGAATTCGTTGATCATAATCAGGTGGCATTAATCGCTTAATCTCAAGATCGAGCTCTCTTTGTCGTACAGTTTCAGAGCCAACCCTCATGACTATATCCTTTGTTTGAAATAGCCAGGTAAAGATTCCCCCAAAAATCAACACAGGCAATATGATGATTGATATCTTGATAATCAAATTCCAAAGATAATTTTTTTTGGAAAAATTACCTAACTCTTTTCTTCTGGCCATTTGATCCTCCTTAAGGAAGGTTTTCCTGGTCTACTTGGATGGGAAAATCTTCTGCATCAACTGGAATGGTAAAAGTTTCGTCAAACCCTTCCATACCTTCAAAACCTGAACCATCACCAGGGAAATTAATTGGAATTTCTCCGTTTTGTCCATCAGGAACCGTAATCTTTTCGGGTTCTACGGTATAGTGACGAACCCAATTGGCAAAATCTTCAAAAAAGCCACCGAACTTTGATTGGAAAAAGTCAGAAATTCGAATCCACGGATTGCTTCTTGATATTTTTGCCTTTTCTCTTTGTTCGGACAACCATTGATTACGAATTTCTGCTTTTTTTCTCATCGTAATTTCTTCAATAAGCTGGTCTTTGATTTTATTGAAATCAGCTTTTTCGGGGGGACTTTTCTCAATCAGCATGATAATTTCAAAAGTATCAGCAGATGGAATTGGATCAGATATTTCACCGGGATTTAATTGATCAAAGATGATTGTTTCTTTGGCTGGATCCATTTGCCCACGGTAAACTGTTTGTTCGAGCTTGCTGTTTTCTGGGCTGATGGCATATAGATCGGCGATGGTATCAAATTTCTCTTTTCCTTGCCTTAAAGTGTTAACGAGACCCTCAGCCCTTTCCTGGTTGGAAGGTTGGGTTTCGACAAGTGGATCAGGGGGAGTCTCCTGATCTTTCAAGGTCAAAGCTTTAATCTTGGCTGATTCAGGAGTGTCATATCGCTCTTTATGATAGCTAATGCCATTTACTTTTATGATGGAAAAGCCATATTCAGTGCGGATGATGCTGCTTGTTTCTCCAAGTTGCATGGCTTTGGCTGTTTCAAAAAGCTCAGGCTCATTGGGAGGAGAAAGCTCTTGCAATGACATTTCGCCATTATTTGGTTTTGAAGCTTTGTCATCG
>CAZMFK010000035.1:0-10130 GCA_964565545.1 uncultured Caldisericota bacterium
ATATTCATCAAAAACTCCACAAGCCAAACCTTTCCCCTTTGGAAGCTGTCGGTATGCTAACCGAAGAGCTTAAAAATACACAACAAAAATTAAAACAACTTCAAGATCAATATCTTCAGCTTTCTGCGAAAGAATGGAGAAAAAAAGCTGAATCAATTAATAAAATTACCTTGCTTTCAGATATTAGCAAAGAATTTTCCATGGATCAGCTTAAGCTATTGTGCGATCTCCTTCGTCATGATTTTCCCAAGCAGTCACTTTTTTTATTTTTTAACACTTCATTGAATCCTGCCTCATTTGTGTTAGCCAGCAGCAAGGATTTGGATATCAAATCTTTGTGGTTGAAACTGCAGGAGGAATTTAATCTTAAAGGAGGAGGACCTCCTCATTTAATCACTGGCTCAAAAGTCAATTTTGATCAAATCCCTTTGATTCAAAAAAAGCTCAAGCAATATTTAAATGAAATACCGTATCCTGGGTAAAAGCCAGCTTAAAGTATCTGAGCTTTGCTTTGGCACTCTGGTAATTAGCCCCCTTCAAGCAAATTTATCCCAACAAGATGGGCAAAAGTTGCTGGAAT
Source organism: uncultured Caldisericota bacterium (assembly GCA_964565545.1). Classification (GTDB taxonomy): domain Bacteria; phylum Caldisericota; class Caldisericia; order UBA6126; family UBA6126; genus T3SED10-260. The sequence continues at coordinate 581 of CAZMFK010000035.1, forward strand.
TTGCTTATGATCAGGGGATCACTTTTTTTGATACTGCTGAGTTATACCAAAGCTATACATATTTTAAATCCATGCCTTCTTCGAAAAAAAAATCAATGATTATTGCTTCAAAGTCTTATGCTTCAGAATATGATGAAATGATGAAAGTTATACATAATGGTCTATCAGAAATTCGAAGGGATTATTTTGATATATTCAAACTTCATGAACAGGAATCAGTTTTAACCTTAAAAGGCCATCAAGGGGCAATAAATGCTTTAAAAGATGCAAAAAAGCAGGGTAAAATCCGTGCTATTGGTATTTCTACCCATTCCGTCAAATTGTGTCAGCAGCTTCTTTTGCATCCTGAATTTGATGTTATTCATCCTTTGTTTAATTATAAAGCCCATGGATATATGCATGGAAATCTTAAAGAACAAGAAGAGAATCTTAAACAGCTTTATCTGGCTGATTTTGGTATTTATGTAATGAAACCTTTTGGTGGTGGGCGTTTTAGTTTTAGTTTTCAGAAAGCTTTTTCTTATGTCCGTGATTTTCCTTTTCGCCATTCCATAGCTATTGGAATGAAGAATACTGAAGAAATCATAGTAAATATTGCTCTGTTGGAAAATACTTTTATCCCAGGTATGGAGGATATGCTCCATTTGAGCGAAAAAAAACTATTCTACCGCAAAACTCTTTGCGCTCAGTGCTACCAATGTGTGCAAGCTTGTCGCTTTGGGGTTATACACCAAAACAAAGATGGTGGAATTGTTATTGATCACGATCGATGTGTGCTTTGTGGCTATTGCCTCTCCCAATGCCCCCATTTGGCTTTAAGGCTTTTATAGTATAATAAGCTTATGATAATGGCACTGGACTATGGAGAAAAAAATATTGGAATAGCCATAAGCGATGAAGAAGAAAAATTTGTTTTTCCTTTTGATATTATTCTAACCAGTGATTTTTGTAAAAATCCTGACATCCTGAAAAACAAAATACCTCGTTTTTCACAAATTACAGAAATTATCATTGGTCATCCAGTTAATCTTAAAAACAAAGATACTCCTCAAACGCTAAAAACCAGAGAGTTTTTTAAGATAATCTCCGAGGCTTATGCTCCAATTCCTGTAAAGCTTGTAGATGAAAGATTGACCTCAGCTCAATTATTAAAAGATGTTCAATCCTCAGGGGGAAAACCATCCAAAATTAAAGACAAAAAAGATATGTACGAAGCTGCTTTATTGCTTGAGTTTTATTTAACTCGAAGAAAAAACCTTAATGAAATTCAAAGCTTCTAATTCTGTTTTTATTGTTTTATTTGTTTTAATTGTCTTATCTGGCGGTATATATTTTACTTTTCGCTGGATTGGCTATCAGCTGGGACCTTCATACACCGGAGAAGTTGAGTTCATTATTGAAAGCCAGAGTACATTATCTCATATCAGCAACATCATACAAGAAAAGGGATACGTGCGAAATGCTCGCTTATTTTCTCTTTATTTACGATATAAAGAAGCAGATCGACAGATCAAAGCTGGAGAATATCATATTGAATCATATACTTCGCTTGATAACTTGATTCAGATTCTTATGCAAGGCCAGGAAAGATCTTTTGATTTTACGATTCCTGAAGGATACAACATGCTTCAGATAGCCCGGAAATTGTCTCAGGAAGGGTTGGTTGATGAATCGGAATTTATAGCTTTAGCAAAGCATCCCCCTTCTGAGATATGTCAGGACTTATTGTCTGATTTTCCTGCTGAAACAAGTCTGGAAGGCTTTCTCTTTCCTGAAACTTATCGGATAACGCAACCCGATGCCCGTAAAGTCATTGATATGATGACCCGCCAATTCCGCAAGGTTTTTACCTTCGATTTGGAGGAGCGTGCTATGGAATTAGGATTTACTCCTTTCGAAATCATTGTCCTGGCTTCCATCATTGAAAAAGAAGCCCAGTATGCGGATGAGTTTCCGCTGGTTTCTTCTGTTTTTCATAATCGTCTGAAGGACGGGTGGAAACTTGAAGCTTGCTCAACTGTTGAGTATGTTATTGAAAAAGAATCCTATGTTCTTAGTTTGGAGGAACTTAAAATTGATTCTCCATATAATACTTACCTTTATTCAGGTTTGCCCAAAGGTCCAATTGCAAATCCAGGGCAAAGGGCAATAATTGCTGCATTATATCCTGAATCAAGCCCTTATTATTTTTTTGTAGCCCGAGGAGATGGCACTCATGCCTTCAGCAAAACTCTATCAGAACATCTGCGCAATGTACAAAGATATTTACCCTGAAGACTTTAAAGACATAGTTCTTATGCTTCAGATTCCTTTTGAAGAAATTTGGTTTGTACAGCACATGATAGAAGCAGTGGATGGATTAGGCCTGGTTACTTCCAATCCTTCCAATCTTGTTCCTGGATGTGTTGAAGTTTTGACAAACTCCAGCCAAATAGATGATTTGAAGGATTTATTAAAAACACTATCCCAACATGTTGGTAATGTGGAGATAATCAATGTGCAAAGCGCTTAGCATTAATAGCTTAAAACCTGACTTATTCTATGAACGGCTTACGGATATTCCTTTCCAGATTTTATTGGATTGGAAGGTTAAAGGCATCATTATGGATGTAGATAATACGCTATTGTCAAAAACTTCTCAAAAACCAGATAAAGATGTTTTGGATTGGGTGTTAAAACTTAAGCAAATGTGGGATGTAATTATTGTCTCAAACAATATTCCTTCCAAAATCCAGAGAGCTTCCAACCCTTTGGATTTACCTTATATTGCCTGGACTATTAAGCCATTACCCTGGTATTTTACTAAAGCGCTGAAACGGTTAAAAATGAAAGCTTCAGAAGTTTGTGTTATTGGAGATCAAATATTTACTGACATCCTTGGAGGAAAACTAATTGGCGCAAAAACAATCTATGTTCGCCCTATCAATCTTGCTCACGAAATGTTATGGACCAAAGGCATGCGCATTATTGAACGGAAAGTCATAAAGCAATGGACGACCACTCTTTAATAAAAAAATTAATTCCTGAAGACCTGATCAGCAAGATTAATCTTGAATCATTTTATTTCGAAGGAAAAACCAGGCGACCAATTTTAAAAGTTGCCAAGCCCTTAGATCAGGATACAGAAAAAAAACTGATAGGACTATTGGGGCAAGACTTATGCATCAATCAAGTTGCCGTTCAATCCAAAAATCCTGAAGAATTTGTCAATCGCCTTTTGGAAGATGTATTCTTAAAAAAAGCTACTGATATTCATATTGATCCTCATCGCGAATCTGCCACAGTGCGCATCCGATTAGATGGAAACCTATTTCCTGTTTACCAGTTATCACTTTTGCTCTACCAACGAGTTTTAAATCATATTAAAATCAGATCTCACCTGAACATTGCTGAAAAAAGGCTTCCTCAGGAAGGTGGTTTTTCTCATTATGTGGGGGATCAATGTTTTGATATCAGGATTTCCATTATCAGCACTTGTTTTGGGGAAAAAATGGCAATCCGTCTTCTTCCTTCTGTGAAAAGCTTTCATCAGTTCTCTGATATAGGATTCCCTGAAGCATTGACTCAATTAATGACTGTAAAATTAAGAAAAAAAACAGGTTCAATTTTCATCAGCGGACCTACAGGATCTGGCAAATCGTCTACTTTGCATGTGTTTCTCCAATATATGGATAAAAAGAGATCTCATGCAGTTTCTATTGAAGATCCTATTGAAATATATGATCAGGATATCAATCAATTGCCAGTATCTGACGCTTTGGGGCTTAGCTTTGCTCAATTGTTAAAACGAGTGTTGCGCCAGGATCCAGACATAATTCTCATTGGAGAGATCCGAGATCCCGAAACTGCTCGCTTAGCATGCGAAGCTTCTTTAACGGGTCACTATCTGCTTTCCACTATCCATGCTAAAGATGGAGAAAGCCTTATTTTGCGACTACTGGATATGGGTCTGGAACCTTATCTTCTTGCTTCATCGCTAGAGGTCTTGATCTCTCAAAGATTGATTAGAAAAAATTGTCCATATTGCTGCGAAACGGTTCCCATTGATCCTTTTCTTTCTCAATGGTCAGGAATGAAAGAAATGAAAAAAGGAAAAGGATGCGAAGCATGCTATTTTAGTGGATACCGTTATAGGACAGGTCTTTTTGAAGTAGTAGTCTTGAGTGATGAAACTAAAAGAGCTATTGCTAATATACAAAAAACTTCTTCGCTGAAAGAACTGATTAAAAGGGATTGCCTGGTATCATTAAAAGATGCAGGATTAGCCCTTGTAAGAGACGGAATAACCACGGTGGATGAAGTATATTTTAATTTAGACGCATGAAGTTGAGTCGACGGGAATGGACCATTTTTTGTTTTCAAGCGGGATTGCTAATGGGTCAGAATTTTTTGCTTCAAGACGTATTGGAAATTATTGCTAAAAGCAAAACCAAAAAAAAGGTTAGAATCTTGTCCCAAAAACTCAGCCAGGAGATGCAAAAAGGTTATACCTTTAGTGAATCTGTAAAAAATTCCTGTTCAAATCCAGCTCCATATCTTCTTGCATCAATAGCAGCAGGAGAACAAAGCAGTCAATTGGGGCGTGTTTTTAAGAATTTATTCCACTATTTCGATGGGAAAAACCAATTAGAACAAAAACTTAAAAGTACCAGTTCTTATCCTTTGCTGATCTTTATTTTATCTATTGCTATGGCAATTGGTTTGTTAAGTTTTATTGTTCCTCTTATGGAAGACATTTCAGATGTTTTGCTTGTTGAAATGCCTCAAAACACGCAACGTCTTATAACATTTGTTCATTGGTTTTCTTCTTACCGTTGGTATTTAATTTCGGGATTTTTGCTTAGCATAGCTTTGGTGTTTTACTTGTGCTATCGCTGGAAATATTTTGTACACCTTTTTCTGTTACATCTTCCCTTTGTTGGTGAATGGATTAAGAAAAAGGAATTATGGAAATTTTTCAGTACTTTTTCCATGTTATTGAAAAATCATGTTTCAACTGATTTAGCTTTGTCGATATCATCAGAAACAATGAATAACAGCCGTTTATGCGAAGAAATTGCCTTAGCAGTTGCTCCCCTTCGGCAGGGAAAACCTTTAAGCATGTCTTTGGAGCGATTTGTAATCAGTAGTGAATACTGGTATTCTTTGCTCAGAACTGGCGAAGAAAGCAATCGTGTCGGACAAAATATGCAATTCATATCTGATGCTTTACATAAAGAACTTGCATTGTTTTATGACCAATGGATCAAACTAACTGAGCCCTTACTATTTCTTAGTGTTGGTACAGTTGTACTTTGGATAGTTTTAACTACCTATTTGCCCATGCTTTCGATGTTTCAGTGGGAAATGATGGGAATACCATAAATTTGGGTTAAATATTAATAGATAGAAAAATATTGAACAAATTTTTCTTTTTTTTGTATTTTAAAATATAGGAGGATTTAAGAATGAATAAAATGATCAAAAACTATTTTTTATCAGGATTAATTGTGTTTGTAATGGTTTTTGCAAGTTCATGCACGGGTCCAAAACAAGTAGAATTAAAGACAGACGATGTAACAATTGACTCCAGCATGATTAATGATCCCAAGGTTGTATATTACTCCGGAGTTATGTCTCAAAAGCTTATTACTGATGATGCTTTTTATATAATGGATAACCTTATGCGCGATCCAATGCCCAACGATGAGTCCTGGAAATTTCAACTAAATGTCCAATTGATGCGTCTTCAAAGAATACTGACCGATCAGTACGGTTTTATTTGTCCCGTTGAATTTGAAGATGCAAATATCCACGACCTCAAAGCATTGGAAAGTTGTCGATTTGTCTTGGAAAATTATCCCAAGGCTCTTGAAAACTCAGACACCGAATTAATGAGTGCTTGTAGTGCTCAGATGATTGCTGGGGCGGAACTAATTGGAATTGCTGCAGAAGAGTTAAATAAACAACAACCCTAAGCTTTGGCATAATTGGTAACAATTTTATACGATAGATATAAAACTTTAGAACTTATTTATTGTTTTATTTTTTATAACGCTAACTTTTCTTATTAATTTGAATTAAGTTAGATATAATTAGTAGTAAACTGGGAAGAATTTTGATACTGATGTAACATTAAATAGGGGTCCCAGGATAGATGAAATATAAAATCAAATTAACTCATGCTGAAAAAAAAGAGCTAGAAAAAGTTATACAACTCCCTGAGTCTTGCTCAAAAGCAAAACTTCGAGCTCATATTATTTTGCTTTATCATCGGGGAGTAAGCATCAACCATATTGCTGTCCTGCTAAATACCTACCGGATGAAAATCAATAGAATCATTAAGAAAGCTCATGAAATGGGCCCATTGAATGCTTTGTATGATTTTCCAAAAAAAGGAAAAAAATATGAGATACCTTATGAAGCATTGCAATGGCTCTTGCAAACTATCAAAGACCATCCCCAAAATTTCGGTTTGGACCATAAGCGCTGGAATTTACAAGTTCTAAGCAAACTACTTTCCAATAAAGCTATTGATTTTCAATCCAATGCCCTCCTCCATATGACTCCTGGAAAATTATGGTCCATTATTGAAAAAGAACTCAAACCCGAAGAACGATTTTGTTTTTCTCCTCAAAAAGAGTTTTGGGATTTACTTTTGAACAATCTTCCAAAAATGGCTGCTGTACTTTGTAGTTCAACACGTTGTACTCCTTTTTTAAATAATGCCTTTGCAGATTATTGGAAAATCGAAAAAAAAGATTTTGAATGTCAAGATCTTGATATGCTTCTTTCTCAGTCTTTTGTAGCCTCGTTGTCTGAATTAGTTCAGTTTTCCATGAACTCTTTTAAAAACATTCAAACCGATCTCACTCTTGATAACAGTAAAGATGAATTCCGAAAGCTGAGTATTGAGATTATTCCATTAAAAAGCAGATTAAAAAAAGAGAAATTCTGTCTGTTATTGATGGAAGATATCAGCAAGAAAAAAGAAGATGAGTTTAATTGTAAGCAAAGCGAAAACAATTTTCGAATGCTTATTGATGCTATGGAAGAACTGGTTTTTGTGGTTAACCAAAAGGAGCAAATATTAAGGGCGAATCCGAGTTTATTAAATAATTTAGGCTATGCTCAAATTGATTTATATAAAAAACCAATATCTCTGATAATACCTTCAAATTATCAACTTACTCAGGAAAATAATCCCTGGCAAATTACTCTTTTCAAAAAAAAGGACGGTACTACTTGTCCGGTAAAATTGAATTGGGTACCAAGTTACTGGGATGGAGAAAAAGTGACTATTGGCATAGGACATAACATGGGAGAATGGTTGAGTATAAAAGAGACCATGGAAGGCAAAATGGAAATGTTTGCTGAATTTTATCATCAGAGCCCGTGGCCATCAATGATTTCGTCTTTTCATGATATGAAGCCTATGGATTGCAATCATCATTTTTTTTCTCTCACAGGATTAACTCCTTCAGAGTTTTTTCAGAACCTAAATATACAAGACAGTCTATTCCGTTTACCATTTGGTACTATTGGGGATTATTTTAAACAACATCCTGATAGAGCATTTGTTAAAGCATTCGTTAAAAAAAAGCCTGAGCAATGGATTGAAGTGGATTATTCTGCCCAATTAATCTATGGAAATCAGGAAGTATATATTGTTCAATATTTTAGGCCAGTGCCTCGAAAGCATAGTAGATAAAAAATCTTAGAGTCTCTCCAGAACTATCTTTAGCGCTATTCCAATTAAAGCAAAGCCTCCAATAAGCCCTACTCGTTTGAGTTTGAGTCGTTGAAAAAATCTTCCAATATAGAAACCAGATATTGTCATAAGTCCAGCAACTAATCCAATGGCAGCGGCCGGAATCCAAATCTGCCTGTTTATTAAGGAAAAAGAAAAACCAATTGCCAAAGCATCGATGCTTGTTGCGAAAGCAATCATTATAAGCAGCCAGCCCCGAGACAAATCAATAGCCTTATCATCTTTGCTATTTCGAAGTGCTTCCAAAATCATGTGAAGTCCAATAAGAATTAAGATTCCAGCCATCACCCACACATCAAATTGATTGAGCCAGGGAGAAAGTATACCTCCCAGGATAAAGCCTATCAAAGTCATAAAAGATTGGAAGAAGGCAAAAGCAAAAGTTAATCTTAGCGATCTTCCGATATGATTACAGCAAGTTATCAAGCCCTGAGTAAAAGCTATGGAAAAAGCATCCATACCAAGACTGACTGCGATAATTGATAATTCCAACAAACTATTTTTTCTCCCTACATAGATTTTCCAATGAAAAAAGTATAATCATTTTTATATCCAAAAAAAAAGAGGAAGTATGAAAAAAGAACCTGGTCCTGAAGATATTTGCATACATGAATACGAAGATTATGAAAAGTATCATGGAGCGGTTGTCAGTCCTATTTTTCAAAATACTCTGTTTGTGCAAAACAAGGACAATGCATTTGTTGAAGATGCTTATGTCTATACTCGCATCAACAACCCCACACTGGAGCTTGCAGAAAAAAAACTTGCAGCTCTTGAAAATGCAGAAAAAGCCTTGTTATTCAGCTCTGGAATGGCAGCCATTAGCTCCGGAATATTATCTGTACTTCATCAAGGGGATCATGTTGTTTGTATTGAAAATGCTTATGGACCTACACGGGATTTTTTCGAGCAATATCTCCAAAAATATGGAATATCTGTAAGCTTTGTCCCTGGAATTGATTCAGAAGATTTTCAAAAGGCCATGACAGAAAGAACAAAACTCTTTTATCTCGAAAGTCCAACTACTTTTACCTTTCATTTACAAAACTTAGCTAATATTGCCAAAATAGCTAAAAAAAATAATGTAGTAACCATGATAGACAATACCTGGGCCACTCCTTTGTTTCAGAATCCAATCCAGTGGGGTATTGATATGGTTGTTCATTCAGCTTCGAAATATTTAGGAGGCCACAGTGATATTCTTGGGGGAGTGTTGGCAGGATCTAAGGAAAGAATCCAGCAAATCCAAATGTCTGAAAGGGCTCTGTTTGGAGGAGTAATGGATCCTCACCAGGCATGGCTTTTGATTCGGGGATTGAGAACCTTTGCGATAAGAATGCGACAACACCAAGAAAGTGCTCTTAAAGTTGCTCATTTCCTTGAAGAGCATCCTTCAGTTACCAGAGTGTTGTATCCTGCGCTTAAATCTCATCCCCAGCACCAATTAGCTCAACGTCAGATGCAAGGATTCAGCTCGTTGATGGGGATAGTTTTGAATGGAACATCAGAAGATGTCAATTGCTTTATTCAAAATTTAAAAATCTTTCAATTGGCTTGTAGCTGGGGCGGATTTGAAAGTCTTGTCATACCCATTGGAAAAGGCATGGAAGAAGAAAGAAGAGTGAAGCTGGGAATTCATCAAAATCTTGTCAGAATCCATGTTGGCCTTGAGAATGTAGATTCATTGATTGATGATTTAAACCAGGCTTTAACTTAGTTGATAGAATCGTTTATTTTTTTTGTACTTTTCCTTATACTGATAGTAGTTGCTTTTTAAAAGGAGTAAGCATATGAAAATGC
>CAZMFK010000036.1:0-10121 GCA_964565545.1 uncultured Caldisericota bacterium
TTTAATGCTAAATTAAGCTTTTTGCTGTTTGATAAAATGCTGTTTGTGCCTTTTCCATAAAGGATTTAATCTGGGACCAGTTTGCTTTGTATCCCTTGGGATCTGTTTGTGGGTCTGCCTCAGAAAAGTCAGCAAGAGCAACAATAATAAAAGTTATAACAGCTTAAGTACAGTTTATAACACGAGAAAGACAATTGGAATGGTTTGCATACTTACCCAAAGCTGAAATTTTAGTTGCATCCCTTTTCAGCAACGACCAACATTTCAAAATCTTCGGTAGTGAGTTTATCCTGGCGAGAAAATGCGCCCAGCTTGGCCCCAAAGATATCAATTTTGCTGTATCCGAGAGTTTTCAGCATCCAGGTGATTTCACTGGGGACGTAATAGCGCTCATTGCAATCCAGTTTAAGCATTTTCCCACTGTCATCTTCGACTTGAGTGATATTATGATCTCGAAACGTCATAAGATCGAAGGTATTGCTCCGATAGGTAGCATTGCCGGGTTCTTTCTGGGAGTCGCAAAACTCCTCGACGGAATGGTACAATGGAAAGAGTCCGTTCAGGGTGGTAAATATCAATTTCCCATTTTCTTTAAGTGCTCGAGTGGCTCCCAATAGAATTTCAAAATTCATTTCATCAGTTTCCATCAAGGGAAAAGCTCCTTCGCAGAGCATCATCACGAGATCAAACTGATGCAAAAAGGGAAGCTTTCGGGCATCATGCTGTTGAAATTCTATCTTCAGCCCCTGGGCTTGAGCTTTGGATTGGGCTTTATCCAGCATATTTTGGGAAAGATCCACTCCCATAACCGCGTATCCTCGTTTTGTCAGTTCAAGAGTATGCCTCCCTGTGCCACAACCCAAATCAAGGATCTTCAGTTTTTTGTCATGGTTAATCTCAGCTTCAATAAAATCACATTCGCCTTGAGTGCCTTTTGTAAAACATTCTTTTTCATACTTTTCTGCATAGTTGTTGAATAATTCCACATACCACTGTTTCATCTTTTTCTCCTTGAGTTCATGCTATTGTCCATTTTATTCAATATCAAGCTTTTGAAAACTATCATATGCCATAGCTTATCAATTACTTCAAGAATTATTCCCGAAACAATATGACTAATAAAAATTAAAGGTATTGAGCAAAACATAGATATAATGAGCTCAATTTGTTGTCAACAACCCCGTCCCCGTGGCAATTTGGGTGGGGTGATTTTGCCTGATAATTTGATACAATAAAGGAAAAATTCTGTTAATTTGGTTTGTTTCGATAGAAGCAGGAAGGATAAAGCAATGAAGCATAGCATATTGGTGATCAATACCGGTTCGTCCACCACCAAAACAGCCATCATGGAAAATCATCAGCCACTGGTCCAGATTGAAAAAACCCATAGCCATGAAGAGCTCAGATCCTTCCAACACTTGAAAGATGAAGCCAATTTCCGCCAGGAGATCATTCGTGCCTTTTTGGAGGAAAACCAGGAAATCAGTACTTCCATTGCTGCTATTGGTGCGATAGGCGGTATCTTAAAGCCTCTTCAGGGCGGGGTATATGCCATCACCCCTCCTCTGGTGGAAGACATTGTGCATGGTCGCACTCCTGCCCGACACGCCTCCAATATCGCCGCGCTAATTGCTTACAATCTGGGGCAAAAGCATCAAATTCCTTCCTACATCGTTGATCCTATTTCGACTGATGAACTATGGGATCATGCCCGACTGACCGGCCTGCCCATGGTGGAAAGAAAAAGTCGCACCCATGCCCTGAATGTAAAGGCCTGCATCCGAAAGGCAGTCAAAGAGCATGGAAAATCTCCTCAGGGAACCTTTATTGTGGCTCATCTGGGTGGAGGTCTTACTGTTAATCTGGTCAAAGATGGAAAAATCGTGGATATTGAAGATGGACGGCAATATGGGCCTTTTTCCACTGAAGCTGCAGGTGGCGTGCCTGTGGCTGATTTGCTTCAAACGATGATGGAGAAAGAGCTGGATCCCAGAAACCTCTTAAAATACTGGTATGGCAAGGGCGGTTTTGTAGCTCATCTGGGCATCAATTCCATCAAAGACACTCTGCTTATGGCCAAAGACGGTGATGCCAGGGCTCAATTGGTACTGGATGCCTTTTTTTACCAGATTGCCAAGGCCATAGGAGCCCTTGCAACAGCTTCAAAAGGCAGGGTTGACTGTATTATCCTGACAGGAGGAGCCGCTCGAAGCGATGTAGTGGTTCAACAAGTTTCAGACTATATTGCCTCGATCGCTCCCATCTTGGTATTTCCCGGAGAAAATGAGCTCGAAGCCATCGCAGAAAGCGTGAGTCTCGTATTAAGCAAAGAAATGCCCGTGCAGGAATATAAGTAAGATAGAGTAAGCGCCAATTCTTGCCCTATCAAAAAGGAGTTGCCTATGAAGGTGCTACTGGTCATGATCTGTTTGGCCCTGTTTTTTCATCTTCCTGCTCCTGTTTCCTCTGAAACTCAAACTTCAGCCACAGCTCCATCTTGGCTGTTTTACTTCAAAGACAGCAAGGATTTTTCTCCATCTTTAAGTAAGCTCCCTGTCATTAATGAAACTATCTTTCCTCTGGCAACCGAAGAAAACAGCACATGGGCCTATGCTAAAATAAACAGTATATACAAAAAAAACCGTTACTGGCTTGAAGTTAGCACCACAGCCAACGAGCATGCATATCCCAGTCTGTACCATATTCTCGATTTTCAGGACGAATATCATTTCATTTTACAGTATCACAACCTTGAAAGAACTGATATCATCAAAGATGCTACGGATACTTATGTCAGGTACCATGCTCCCCGCCATTCGTTGAAGCCTATTCTCAGATATTCTCCCTGGAAACTCAACAATGACAGCCGTCTGATGGGAGATTTTCCATTTTTACATTTACATTATGCAGGATACATTACTCCAAAAAAGCAGGATAGTTTTGTGCTTGGTTCGCACTGGTACCTGCTGCACTCCAAAAAAAAATCATTCCAATTGCTTTCATATCTTCCTTTTTCCCTGCCCCCCTATACGACGGATAGAAGCAATCAAATTTATTATCAAGATGAGTTTCAAAGGCTTTGTTGTTATGACTCAAGCTCCAGACAAATCCAATGGAGAGCGCTATTGCCTGATCGCTGGAAGCGACCTTCAAAACTCAAAGACTGGAAGGCTTATTTTACCTTGCTGCAACCCTATTTCACCAGGGATTGGCTAGTTTTTAGAGCAGATACCCATATCGGTATTTTTTCCATGAAAGATGGGAGCCTTTTAGCTGAAATATCTTTGAATGAGCTTCATCCCGATAAAGCACTGGCTATTCTTCCTCCCGTTTTGTTTGCTGATACGTTGTATTTCTTTTATTCCACGCAAAAAGCAGGGCGGCTAAACATCAAAGATATGCACTTATTGAGCATTCATGGAAATGAGCATCCGGTGATCCGGGCTTTTCCCCTTGATGCACCATTTTCAGCTCATATGGACGCTTTAGCATTTATTCCTGGACTGGAGGGTTTTTGGATAAAAGCAAGTGCTTTGGATGGAGTTAGGCAGGTGATCTATTATGATCAACCGTAAGAAAAATGTCTATCGAAGCATGAGCTTGCTCTATAAAAAAGATACCCGACAAAAAAAGCCCGGACGAAAAAAATCTATCCTTATAGTATTGGCTGCTGTTTTGATCCTGATCCTTGCCCTGTCATTCAGGGCAGATTTAACTCGCGTGGAGCAATGGATCTCAAGCTCCTTTCAAGATTTGTCTCAAAAAGCTTCCACCTGGACAGGTAGGTTTTCTGAAAAAAACTATGGCGCATTGCTTCGTTCCATCAACCACCTGCCGACTACTGCTCCAGGACTTCAAGATCTGGAATTTACTCTTTCGCGCACTATCTGGCAAGATCCTTATCTCATATTTCAAGCCAGTGTTGGAGAAAAGATTTCCGATCATTATTTGATGGTTCTTGATATCCGTCACGGACAGCTTCATCAAGTTCACAAAGGATATCATTCCCGCTTCTGGATTGAAGATGAGCATCTTCGGTTTCTGCATATTGACCAATATTACGAATGCCCCCTGGACCAATGGACATCTGTCCAAAAAATTGTTCCACCTGATCTTGGAGAATCCAGCAAGCAGATCTCCTCTCCAAGAGTATCAGAGCTGCCAGCATCTCTCCAGAAGATAGACTGGTCCAATTTACATCAGGTCTTGGAGGGGTCTTTTTTCATCCCTGGAAACAACGAATTGCTTTTCATCAGTGGACGAGAGAAGGGCTACTTTCTTGCCCTTTACTCCATGCACCCGGATCCTTTCAAACTGCTTTGGTCTGAGCTGGCAGTAGATCCTCAGGGTCCCGTGGAAAACAGTGACTTGATGTTCAATTTTCAGCAAGTCATGACCCATGACCTGGATGGAGATGACTGCCAGGAAGTTTTCATCAATGGAGCATATGCAGCCTGGCAATGGCCCAATGATTCCCTGGTCTATCTCAATCTTGCTCGTAGCTTCAAAGACCAGCGCATCCAGTTCATTCGCCAGGATATTTCATCAGGGGAACTTATACGGGACTCTCAGGGAAAAGTACAGCTATTGAGCAAAGTGTGGTGGTCCGAATCATTTCTATATAATTTTTCCCTGGATCAAAAAGGCATGATCCTCAGCGAAGAAGTGGTCCTGCCTGCTACTGAGGAAGAAATGGATCCTATGCCTTTGCATCAGGATTATTACAGTACAGGCCAAAACCTTAGCAGGGCATCAGTTCTTCAGCAATTCAAGCTTCGACGCTACCCTGAGCTTATTTTTCCGAAGAGCTATTCTCCGCTTGATTCCGTACTCAGTCCAACTGAAGTTGAATATCATCGCTTGCGCAACACCGGTCTTCAACGATATGCCCAGAAGATAGAGGGAGGATGGAATCCTTTTCAAGACACTCGTTCCATGCCAGCTCCAGAGGTTCTTCTCACCACCTGGAAACGTTGCTTTGACATCATCCCCGTAAGGGAAAACCAGAGAGTGCTGTATCTGGCCTTGCATGGCTTCAGTGGGGAGGATCTTTTTGACAACACCTTTATGCTGGTCCTTTACGACCAAAACTTTGACCGTGTTATTGATAGCTGGAATAGATCCTTTGAGGCTGAAGAGGGAAAAATAGGCGATGACTGGCTGATTGAGCCAGGCCCCCAAGATGAAACTGCTGATATTAATCCCTTCGAGAACGATTTGCGCAATGATCCCCGACAGTGGTACAGTTTTCGCTTTCTCCTCCCCCTGCCGGGACAATCCCTCTTATGGATGATTACACCTTTTTACCGTAGTCACCAGAGCCACAGCGTTTTTCAAATCACTTCGGAGGGCATCAAAGTAGTAGATTCCACTTATAATTCGGGCATGAGCTATTACCACCAGGCTCAGAATAGTCAAATCCAACTCAGCTTTCAGTTTACTCATTTACTCACTTCCTGGGGAGATGGCGGCAATGGAGTGCGCATGGAAGCCTTCCAGCTCATGGACCCTTCGAGCTATACCCCTGTCAGCAGTCAATTTCCCGAGCTTTATGAGCAATATCTTGACCAAATTTACCGACAGTACTATTTTTTCCGTTTCCGACAAACTCCTGCTCCTCCATTTGATCCTGAAAAAGGCCTGGAATTTGATATTCTTGAAGCTTATGAAGAAATTGTATACTACGGAACGCATAACCGCCTGCTAAAGCTGATGGCTTCCAATGAGACATAAAAGATACCGGTTTTTTTTGGTTTACCTAAGTTAATAGATAAGCTTAAGAAAGGTATCACACCCTCGTTAAGTTATGCTATACCTTTTTTAACAGGACTTTGATACAATATACTCCCAGGGCTTACTCTGGATTTATTGCAATGAGTAGAAAGGCGGAGCAATGAAAGGCTCAACAATGGATTCAAAGAACGAAGAATGCTTAATACTCTTAAAACCCGACTGCGTGGAGCGTCATCTCATAGGCGAAGTTATTGCCCGAATTGAAAAAACAGGCTTAATGATCACTCGGATGAAGATAGTTCAAGCAAACGATGAACTCATTGGACATCACTACCCTGATGATCCTTCATGGCTTAAAAAGGTGGGCATGAAAAAAATCCAGAAGTTCCAATCCATGGGAAAAACAGTCAAAGAAGATTCGCTTTCCATCGGCAAGGGAGTGAGAAATGGCTTGATCCGCTATTTCTCAGGAAAAATGGTGGTAGTCCTTACCGTACAGGGGCTAAATGCTATCGCATGCATGCGCAAGCTAGCAGGGAATACAGAGCCGTTTACTGCCAGCCCGGGCACCTTGAGAGGCGACTACTCCACCGATTCCTACGAGACTGCTGACAGCTCTGACCGGCCCATACAAAATTTGATACATATCAGCGATAGTCCCGAATCCTGCCAAAAAGAAATTGATATCTGGTTTAAACCATCATGAGTGCCACCATGGAAAAAAAGGCTCATCTTTTAATTGTTACAGGTCTTTCAGGAGCAGGGAAAACCCAGTGTATTAAACTATTGGAGGACCTGGGTTATTTTTGTGTTGACAACCTTCCAGTAGCCCTTCTAACCGGATTTGCTGAGTTAATTGATCGCTCTTTGGAACATCAAAAAACAACTGCGGTCGTGATCGATGTACGGGAGGGCAAAGATTTTTGCGCTGAGTTATGGGAAGTTTTGGAACAGCTGAAAACCCAGGGCATTCGATACTCTGTCCTTTTTTTGGAAGCATCAGACGAGATACTGGTCCGACGTTTCTCCGAAACTCGAAGAAAGCACCCCTTATCGCACGATGGAAGCATTTTAACCGCCATTCTCAAAGAACGATCCCATCTAAAAACCATACGAGAAAAAGCTGATTTTATCATTGATACTTCTCCTTACTCGCTCAGAGACCTTAGAGAGAAGCTTATCTCCATAGTTTCCCTGGTAAGCAACCAGGAAGAGTCACACCCCCTGCTCATCAATATTGTTTCTTTCGGATACAAGGCAGGAATACCCATTGATGCTGATATTATCATGGATGTCCGCTTTCTCCCAAATCCATACTATGATTCTGATCTTAGGGAATTCAACGGTTTAAATGAAAACATCGCCCATTTTGTTATTGATAATCCTATAGCCAACGATTTTATTGTCAAAATTAATGATTTGTTGACTTTTGTGCTTCCCCTTTACCACAAAGAAGGAAAAAGCCAACTCACTATAGCTTTTGGCTGTACCGGTGGCAAGCATCGATCAGTTGCTATTGCGGATCTGATCAGGAAAAACCTGGTCAATCAGGGTTACCAAGTCAACATCCAACATCGGGACATCCTCAACGATGATCAGTTGCAAGAGGACCGATGAACAATAAAGCCTGGAATACTTTAAAAACCTGGCTGATGCCAGGCATGAATGTTAAGCGCTGGATTATTCTAACCATGTTTGGCCTGGGCTTGTTGGGATTATCAGTACTCGTCCTGGTTGATTTCACTATTTTAGGAGTAATCAAGCGATGGATCATTGACAATGTCATGATTGATTTTTTTGGCAAAAACCGGCTCTATACGCCTAACTGGGTTTCGCTCCTGTTAGGTGCTGTAGTGTTATTTACTGCACTGTTTTCAATTGTGTATGGTATTCGCAAATTACTCAATTCAGTCATTACCTCACTTATTCCTGAAAGAGAAAAAGCTATTGCTGACATGGTCAAGGAGTATCGCTTCCGAAACAAAATGCTAAATATCATTGTTATTGGCGGAGGTACAGGTATTTTTCCCTACCTTCAGGCATTAAAAGAATTGCCTTTCAGTATCACTGCAATTGTTACTGTGGCCGATAGCGGTGGAAGCTCCGGTAAACTTCGGGAAGAATATGGCATATTAGCTCCTGGAGATATTCGAAGAGCTTTGATTGCACTTTCAGATAAAAAATCCTCTGAAATGGAAAAACTTTTTAATTACCGATTTAAAGAAGGTTCCCTCAAAGAACACAGTCTGGGCAACCTGATGATTGCAGCGCTTAATGAAATGACGGGCGATTTTTCTGAATCCATTTACCAACTTAGCCGTATACTGGACGTTAAGGGCAAAGTCATCCCCTTCACCCTCGACAGCTTGAATCTATGTGCAGAATATGAAGATGGCTCTGTTACCGTCGGGGAAGCTAATATTCACAAGTCGGGCAAGCGCATTCGAAAAATCTTTTTTGATCCTCCTTACTGTAAGCCATTGATACGTGTAGTTGAAGAACTGGACAAAGCAGATGTGATTCTTTTAGGTCCAGGAAGCCTTTATACCAGCGTATTGCCATGCTTGATCATCACTCCGATTGCTGATATCATTCACCATAGTGAAGCTTTAAAAATCTACAATCTCAACCTGATGACCGAAGTGGGAGAAACCGATGGATATAGCGCTGCTGACCATTTGAAAGGTCTCTTTTTTAATGTGGGCACCAAACTGGTGGACTATGTGTTGGTTCATCAGGGAGACATACACAAAGATGTCCTGGATATTTATGCGAAATACCACTCAGTACCTGTAGATTACAACATGGAACAAATCAAGAAATTAGGCGTCATTCCTCTGATGTACGATTTGGTGGATGACTCGGAAGGATTGATCCGTCATTCTCCCAAAAAAGTCAGCCAGGCACTTTCAGATATTTTAAGTAAAGCCAAATATGTTCGAAAAGGAGTTTTTCCCTTTTAGCTTTCCTGGCTTTCTTTTTTCCATCCCGGTAGGATAATTTCGCTGTAAAAAGTCCAGATAATAATGGCTACATAAGGTCCAAGAATGATCAATGACAACTGATTAATCCAGCTTAGCTGGCTGCGTGGAGTCAGGAGAAAGACGATCAAATAGCTTAACAAAGTAAGTCCTATGGTTTGCAAACCATGCTTCAAAAAGAGTCGGTAACTTTCTACACAAGCTTGTTTAATGTCCAAAGAATTCAGACTATAGAGAGGCCTGAGAATGAACCGGTACCAGGGAAAAACAAAAATAAGCAAAAAGATAGCGCATATACTACCCACAACTAAAAACAAAAGGATAAACACTGAAGATAAGGTTTGATGGTAGAGCACGGGTATTAAAAAAAACAAAACTATTACTAAAAGCATGGATGTAATGACTAACAAATCAATCCCCAAAAGTCTTAAAAATCTGTTTAGCATTTCTTTTTGATGGTCTATCAACATAGTATAAAGTGATTTTCCATTGAAATAGCTCCAAATGATCACGTCCAGCATGGCAGTAGTTAAAATCAGGATGAGAGCAGGAAAGGCGTTGCGCGCTAAAAGAAGAAGAAAACTGGATTGATCCTGGCTTGCAGTTATTTCTTCAGGCGTGGGCAAAGTTTGCTCTGCAAAAAAATAAACTGCAATCAAGATACCATGTAAAACTATCGAAACCCAAATCAGGGGGAAAAGATGATCAACCCACCGCTCAAGAGATCTCCAGAGGATCTGACCTATGTTTTTTTTGGGAGCTTTTTCTATCTTCACCATCATGCTCCTTTATGGTTTTTGAACTTGATCCAGGTATTCTTTAACAAAGACACGAAGGTCGCCAGTTGATACTGCCTCCATATCTCGAAGGGGAATATTGAAATCATCACTTTCCAGTTGAAAACGACTGGAAAAAACTTCCTGGGGAATATCATATGCCTCAACTACTTCCTGGAGAGTCATACGTCCGGTAATGTTTTCCGGATCAAGCACAGCGCCACGCTTTTGTGCCTGCTGAGCTTGTTTCGCCAAATTGGGTTGTATCCAGTGAAAATGACCAGACAACGTGCTAAGCCCTACCAAAAGCAGGTAAATTGCTAAAATGACAGCAATGACATGAGATGATCGAATTTTCTTCCGTCCAGATATCTTAATGACCAGAGTATTTTTCACCGGACATACGTTGACGCATTCATGACATTGAATACACTCCAGTGAAGTCACTTTGTCCATCTGGGATACTTTGATATTAACAGGACAGATCTTGTCACAGGCAAGGCACTGGGTACAAGTTTCTGCATGGCGATGAATAGTGGTCATTCCTATTGGAGCAAGAAAAGCTACAAATCCGCCCAGAGGGCATAAATACTTGCAAAAAAAACGTTGATACAAAAAAGAGAAAAACAAA
>CAZMFK010000037.1:0-10112 GCA_964565545.1 uncultured Caldisericota bacterium
TTCTCCATTAATAAAGATCTTTTATAATGTTTGACACAACATTGATTATAGTATGAACATTGTATAGTATGTCTGTAAACAACCCATTGCAGACATAGTATTTAATGGTATTAAATTCTTATTTTTTTCATTACCTTCAGCCCAGATACTTCCACACAATCATTAAAGAAAGCTAGTATTGGGATTATTGGGCTGGAACAATGGGAGGTAAAACCATTAGCATATATACCAGTTTAGTTTAAACTACCCTGCTTTTCAAATCAGTGCTTTGCAAGAAACTAAAAGACTCTAACAATAATTACTCATTATATATTGATACCCTTAAAACCTCATGAAAAGGCGATTTGATGTATCCGTGTCACCAAAACTGGAAAATGATTTTGGAAAGGGTGTCCTAGGAAAAGGTCCGAAAAAGTGTTGACAAGCCAGCTAAAAGACTCTGACATTAATTACTCATTATATATTGATGCTAATAAAATCTCATGAATAGAACATATTAAGCAATATGCCTGTCCTTTTTATAGAGAAACTAAATGGCTTGGGGGAAACAAAAAACGAATCATATAAACTGATAAAGAGCTATGATTGTTCTTTTCCAGATCCCTTCCAGGTTGCTCTTCATTTGTCGGGCGGTAATCCGTGGCTACATAATAGGTATACCCATCACTTTGAATCAGTATGTTTCCCGATTGGTCAGTTCGGTATAAGGCTGCACCGCACTCAGCTATTTTATCAATGGTTTCTTGATGAGGGTGCCCGTATCTATTAGTAGCACCAACATGAATTACAGCTATTTCAGGGGAAACAGCATCCAGAAAATCTTGACTTGTGCTGGTTTGGCTCCCATGGTGACCTACTTTCAATACCTTACTCGGTAGATAATCGCTTATGGGCTTGCTATTTAGCATGATTTCTTCCGCATCCTTTTCAGCATCTCCGGTCAGCAGTACAGAAAAATCTTTGTAGTCAATTTTCAACACCAAGCTCATGTTATTAATGCTCTCCTTAGTCTCAGGATCAGGATGTAAGAAAGTAGCTACCGTATCTCTGCATTTCAATTGCAAGGTATCCATGGGCTTAGGAGTCTTCAAAAGGCTATGCTGCCCGGCTAAAGCTCTGAACTCTTTGGCAACAGCAGTATCGTTAATCAAGGAGCTTACATACGTAGTTCCCACGTCAATTGGACTTTCATAAATGGATACTAAGCCTCCAATATGATCGGCATGGTCATGTGTAGCAATGATTTTGTCTATTTTTTAATTCCTAGCTCTTGCAAGTAGGAAACCACAATACTGCCAGCGCTCCGGGTACCAGCATCCACTAAGATATTCATCTCACAGGGTGTTTGTATTAAGGTTGCATCTCCCTGTCCTACATCGATGAAGTGGATTTTGAATTCGCCAAGTTGCTTTTCAGGATCAGAGCTAGGTTTATCATTGATTTTGATCGTTTTGGTTTTGTCGTCCCAACTGACTTCTTTATCGAATGCTTCAGCTATAAAGCGAATGGGGACAAAAGCTCTCCATTGATACGTAAAGGGTTCTACTTCAGGGGTAATCAGTTTGCCATTGATCAGGATCTTGATGTTGGCATAATAGACGGTGATCGATTTAAAACGCTCTTGAGATAAAGCCCCTACCATAAAACCCGAGCCAAACAACAGAAGAATTGCAATTAATGGTGAAAGGATTCTTTTTAACATTATTCCTCCTCATTGAAAAAGCTTAAACTACTTTCATAGAAACAGATAAATGATAGTTTTGTGCATAGTTTACAGCTTTAAGCATCAGATACAATGAAATGGAACCTGCATTTTTGGATTTCTATAAAAAAGGCTTTGAAATAACCCTCTCATTTGCATGTTTTTGTTAATAAGCTCCCACCATAAGGCAAATGACCCAAATATGCACCAGAGAGCTTAAAAATAGCTGATACGATGTATCAACTCAAATATTTTCTATTTCCAAGAAATCTCAGCACATTTGAGTTATAGTTTTTTGTGATTTCCATATGACGAAAGGAATAATCTTATGCTGGATCATGCTAGCATATACTGGATTAGTTACCTCTACAGATAGTAACTTCTCTTTGAAAATGCCTAATGAATAAAACTGCTTCTTCGTAGAGAACCCATAAACAAAAACGACAGTTTATAAATAAAATCTTCTCTGGTTTTTGACAAAACAACTTAATGTTGTATTATAAATACAACATTAAGGAGGTTATTCAATGTTTGGTGAGTTTATTAAAGAAAGAAGACAAAAGTTGGGATATACCTTAAGAGAGTTTTGCAAAAAACACCAACTTGACCCAGGTAATTGGTCCCGTTTGGAGCGTGGTTTATCCAAGCCCCCTCAAAATGACAAAATTCTTAATGAATATGCATCCTATCTTGAAATCAAGCATGACTCTGCAGAGTACAGGGATTTGCTTGACCTTGCTGAATTTGAACAAGGCAAAATCCCTCGTGACCTGTTAAAGGACAATGAGCTAAAAAACTTATTGCCCCTTTTCTTTCGTACCGTCAGAGAAACGCGCCCAACAGAGGAAGACTTGATTGGAATAATTGAGGCTGTAAGATCACAATATGAGACAAAATAATTATCTTCGAGGTAAAATTCATGTTTTTAATGTATGTAGATGAATCTGGTGATTGTGGTGCAGTTTCAAAAGGCTCACCAACAAATTTCTTCATTTTAACAGGTTTAATTATTCATGAATCAAAATGGAACAGTGTTCTTAACGAACTTGTAAGTTTCAGAAAAATGATTAGAGGAACTTTCGGATTCTCGATGAGAGAAGAAATACATGCTTCAAAAATGCTATCCCATCACGATAGCAAAATGATAGCCTCATTAAAGCGAAATGATCGCTTAACAATATTACGCCTTTTTATCAAGCAGCTAGCCACCCTGAATGATATTAGGATTATCAACATTGTTGTAAATAAAAAAAAGAGGGATGAGAGCTATAACATTTTTGAAAAAAGCTGGCAGGTTATAATTCAAAGATTTGAAAACACAATAATCAACGATAATTTTGTACCCAAAGGCTTCTCCAATGATATGGGAATGATACTTCATGATCACACTGATGATAAAAAGCTAAGACTAATTCTCCGCAAAATGAGAAAATTTAATTATATTCCTCACTCAAAAGATTTTGGAGAAGGCTCACGAAACATACAATTAAAAAGAATCATCGAAGATCCAAATCCAAAAAAGCCTGAACTATCCTATTTTATTCAAGGAGTTGATACTATTGCCTATTTCGTGAAACAATACTATGAGCCCTCAAAATACTGTAGGAAAAAAAGTGGACATCTTTATTTTGAAAGACTAAATGATATCTTATGCAAAGAAGCTTCAAGGGCCAATAATTATGGAATAGTCGAATTATAAAAAAAAAGGGAGCAACTACGCCCCCCGGTGGAATCCTACTTTACAGAACAGGCTGTATTTCAGATTCACCAATATTATAGGCTTTTATGTTGAAATAAAAAGAAAAAACAGTATTTTTTATCAAAAAAGTTTTTTATTTTGTGGTATTCTATTTTATTGGTTGTTTTAAATAGTATTGACAAGGACGGAATATGTTGATTGGATGCCTTTATTGGGTGATACTCAGTTCTTGTTTCTATCCAGGATCATTTTTATGAAAAAGAATAAGACTCGAAAAAAGGAACATAAAAAAACAGATAGCCCTACTGTTGCGTATGACAGCACTATAAAAGATTTTTGCATCCAAGATGAACTTGTAACTTCAATAAAACTAATCAAACTTGGCTTCGGAGAATTCCAGAACTTGAATGTTTTAAATGATTTTTATTTTTTACCGTTCCAGCTTCTTTCCAGTGGGTTTGAGCGTTTGATGAAATGTCATATTTGCCTTGGTTATCATGAAAAACATAATAATTACCCACCAACAAAGATGATGAAAGCTTTAGGTCACGATTTGCTTGGGTTAAAGCAAGATATTTGTGTCAACTACTTTAAAACTAATAATATCCCAGCTTTATCGGAAGATTATAGATATTTAACAACAAATAGTGATCTGAAAGAAATTTTGGACTTGTTGTCAGAATTTGGAAAATATGCAAGATACTACAATTTTGATATCATAACATCAAATGATAGTCCAAATATTGACGTTAAAAGAAGTTGGCAGGGATTTGAAACTAAAATCATAAATTCAAACGAAGCAATAAAAAGTAAATCACTAAATATAGAAGCTTTTGATGAGGTATATGGGTATTCAAAACGGATAATAATCATCATGTTAGAAAGATTTGTGCGTGCAATTTGCAGGCAATTCACTATTGGAAAACTTGGAAAAAAAGCTAACCAATTATCACCATTAACTTTCTCTTTTCTTTTTCTCAATGATGAGATGCTTGGAAACCAGGATTATAGAAAAGAAACATTGCCTTTTCAGCGAAAAGATTTAAAAACACGGAGAATAACCGTATTTGACTGGATACGACGATGGTTAAATCCCAAAAGCCACTATTTAACAATCAAGAAAAAAGATTATTCTGGAGATTGGCCTTTTTGCCATGATAAAGTCACTATTGAATGCATAAATCAATATTGGTGCATCATCACAATTGCAGGCAATGTATATGCATTGAATGGGTCTGCGAAAGGAAAATTCAAACTTGAAGATCCTCATGAAGCAGGAATGGCCATTATTGGTAAATCAATCGGTCCCTTTATTGAAAAAGCTTTGGCACTTGGGGATAAAAAGAACATAAAATTGGCAAACGAGGTGAAGAGCGATGAAGCTAACTGATAACGAGATTCGAGAGGTAGTAAAGTTTGTAGAAGCTGGTAAGCCCTTGCCTGAGAAATACCGTTTTCTTCTTTTTGATGATAAGCGTGAGGTTGAGCTTGTTTGGAACGGAAAAACCAATGAAGTGACTAATATCGTGCTACCCTTTCAAATCATTGAGCAGGTGGATGAGCCTCGTCTGGACAGGAAATCAGAACTGGACAACTCTCTTTTTGATCTCAGGGGAAGGCAAAAAGCAGGATGGTCGAACAAACTCATCTGGGGCGACAACAAGCTTATTCTGTCTTCATTAAAAAATGGACCCATGAGGGAAGAAATTGAAGAAGCAGGCGGTATCAAGCTTATTTATATCGATCCGCCTTTTGATATTGGTGCTGATTTCAGCATGGATATTGAAATTGGAGAGGATACATTCACGAAAAAGCCTAATGTTTTGGAAGAGCTGGCTTATCGAGACACCTGGGGCAAAGGAGCAGATAGCTTCCTTGCCATGATATATGAACGATTGGTATTGATGAGGGATTTGCTTGCTAATGATGGGAACATATATGTTCATTGTGACTGGCGAGTGAATAGCTACCTAAGAATGATACTTGATGAAATTTTCGGAAAAGAACTTATAGTGAACGAAATAATTTGGTGCTATACATCAGGTGGAAAAAGTGTAAGAATGTTTTCTAAAAAGCATGATACTATTTTATACTTCTCAAAAACCAATAGTTATATTTTCAATGACAATGATATTCGTATACCCTATAGTGAAAAAACAATGGCTAATTATAAAGAAGGCTTAAAAGGCTCAACATACACATCTGAAGTAAAATTGAATGAAAATGGAAAAATACCAGAAGATTATTGGGATATAGCAATCGCAACAAAAAGTCTAATAGAAAATCTGGGCTACCCGACCCAGAAGCCCGAGGCTCTCCTTGACCGAATTATCAAAGCATCTTCCAACGAAAATGATATTGTAGCTGATTTTTTCTGTGGCTCAGGCACCACTCTTGCTGTAGCTGAAAAGCTTGGACGCAAATGGATTGGCTCAGATTTGGGCAAGTTTGCCATTCATACCACACGTAAGCGTATGATTGGAGTTCAACGGCAACTCAAAGATGAAGGAAAAGATTTCCGTGCTTTTGAAATTTTAAATCTGGGAAAATATGAAAGAGCACACTATATCGGAGTGAATCTCAATCTTCGCGAAGAAGAGCGCCAAAAACAACTGGAAAAGAAAGAAAAAGACTTTGTTTCCCTTATTTTAAAAGCCTATAAAGCTGAAACAACGAGCAATTTTAAGTGTTTTCATGGGAAAAAAGCTGGAAGAGTGGTAGCTGTTGGACCCGTCAACTTGCCTGTCACACGTCTGTTTGTAGAGGAGATTATATTGGAATGCAGGGAGAAACGCATCAGTCGAGTGGATGTCTTGGCTTTTGAGTTTGAGATGGGCTTATTTCCCAATATACAGGAAGAAGCTAAAAGCAAGGGCATTGATCTGGCTTTGAAATATATTCCTCGAGAAGTCTTTGATAAAAGAGCTATCGAGAAAAACCAGATCGTTTTTCATGATGTAAGCTATATCGAAGTGAAACCTCATACAAGAAAAGGTGAAATAGCGGTTGAGCTTACTGATTTTTCTGTTTTTTATTCTCAGGATTCTGTGGACAATGCTGCAACATCGCTGGGAAATGGAAAAAACAGGATTGTCGTGGAAAAGGGTCAAATTATTAAAGTCTTTAAGGATAAAGATGGTATTATCACTAAAGAAGTACTGACTAAAAAATGGACCGATTGGATAGACTATTGGGCTGTCGATTTTAATTTTGAAAACAGGAGAGAGATTGTCAGAGTAAAAAATGAGGACACAGGAGATTTTGAGGAAGTATGGACGGGAGACTTTATCTTTGAAAATGAATGGCAAAGCTTTCGAACCAAAAAAGATCGTAATCTGGAACTAATGACACCTTTTCATGAATGTGAAGCCAAGCGATATAAAATAGCGATAAAGGTGGTAGATATCTTTGGTAATGATACCATGAAAATCATCGATGTTTCCACAGGAGGTAAGTAATGGCAATACATCCTTCTTTCCCAAGTTCTCCTTATGAGCCATTGAATCCTGATTATCGCTGGTTTCCAGCAGATGAAGCTCTTCGCGATTCAAGCTATGAAAAACTATTACCCCCTTTGGTGCACAAAATTCGCAAAGAAGTTAAAGAATGGAGAGATCATCAATATGAAGGAGCGTCAGCTACCTCCAAAGCTTTACTGAATTGGTGGTTTTGTAGAGATCATCTCCAGCAAGCTAATGATGGATCGATGTGCGAATTTAAGTATTATTTTGCTCAACGAGAAGCAGTGGAAACCGTCATTTATTTGTATGAAGTAGCGCAAATTAAAGATAAGTATGATTTAATACGATATGACTCCTCGGGTGCGGTATCGACTGGAATGTTTGATGAGGAATGGTTAAGATTAGTAATTAAAATGGCCACAGGAAGCGGAAAAACCAAAGTAATGAGTCTGCTCATCACCTGGTGCTATTTTCACAAAACCTACGAACCTGAATCTGAACTATCTACCAATTTTCTGGTCATAGCTCCCAATATCATAGTCTTGGATCGCTTAAGGGCTGATTTTGACGGTTTAAGAATTTTCTGGAGTGACCCTCTTCTTCCAGAAAATGGTTTTGAAGGGCAAAATTGGCAGGACGATTTTCAGATTACATTACATATCCAGGATGATGTATCCATTTTAAGAAAAACGGGCAATATTTTTTTAAGCAATATCCACCGAGTCTATTCCGGGAAAGATCTTGAACCAAGCCCAGATGACGAGAACATGGAGGATTATTTTCTGGGAAAGAAACCAGTAGGTAAAACTACAGACTCCAAAATTGATCTTGGTGTCATTGTGCGAGAAATTGATGAACTCGTGGTATTCAACGACGAAGCTCATCATATTCACGATGTGAAACTTGCCTGGTTTGAATCTATTCAGGATATTCACCATCGCCTGAAACAAAAGGATCGCTTTCTCGCCATACAAATTGATGTTACAGCAACTCCAAAGCATAATAATGGAGCTATCTTTGTTCAAACCATCAGTGACTATCCTCTGGTAGAGGCTATCACCCAAAATGTGGTCAAACACCCAGTATTGCCCGATCTTGCCAGTCGGGCTAAATTAGCTGAAAGACCAAGCTCTAAATACACTGAAAAATATGCGGATTATATAGCTCTTGGAATTGAAGAGTGGCGTAAATCATACACCGAGCATGAGAAGTTGGGGAAAAAATCAGTACTATTCATCATGACAGACGATACCAAAAACTGCGATGATGTGGCTGAATACCTTGAAACGATTTATCCTGAGCTAAAAGGATCCATCTTAGTTATTCATACTAAAAATAATGGGCAAATCTCTGAGACTGATTCAGGAAAAAGCAAAGAAGAGCTGGATATCTTACGCAAAGCTTCCAATGAAATTGATAGCTGGAATAGTCCTTATAAAGTCATTGTTTCTGTCCTGGTACTGAAAGAAGGGTGGGATGTGCGCAATGTTACCACCATTGTGGGTCTAAGAGCTTATTCTGCCAAAAGCAATATTCTTCCAGAGCAAACCCTTGGTAGAGGATTGCGACGAATGTATCCTGGAACAGAAAGTACAGAATATGTAAGCGTCATAGGAACGGATGCTTTTATGGATTTTGTCGAATCCATTCAAAATGAAGGGGTTGAGCTTGAACGGAAACCCATGGGCGTTGGAACTGCTGCAAAAGCACCTATTATTATAGAAGTGGATCATGAAAACACCAAGAAAGATGTCGATAAGCTGGACATCGAATTGCCCATTTTGTCTCCTCGTATTTATAGAGAATACAAACAACTGGAGGATTTAAATCCGTCTGCATTTAATGTTACCAAGATTAAATATCATTACTTCACAGAAGAAGAACAAAGAGCCATTGTGTTTAAAGATATTACCACAGGCGAAATCAGTCATACCACTTTTTTAAATTCCATTAATGTTACAGATTATCGAAGCGTTGTCGGTTATTTTACTCAGCTTATCATGAAAGATTTGCGTTTAGTGAGTGGGTACGATGTGCTTTATGGCAAAGTGAAAGAGTTTATTTCCAAGCATCTATTTGAATGGGATATCGAATTGGACAATTTGAATACATTGCGTAATCTTTCGGAAATCGAGGCATCAAAAACCATCATTAATACCTTTAAGAAAAAAATTAATGAATTGACTATTCATGATAAAGGAAGTGCAGAAATACGTGACTATATAAAACTAAAACAGACCCGACCCTTTGTAGTCAAGGATCAGGGATTTATGATGGCAAAGAAAAGCTTATTTAACAAAATTATTGGAGATAGTCATCTTGAATTAGAATTTGCCTCCTTTCTGGAAGATTGCAATGACGTTTTAGCCTATGCCAAAAACTATTTAGCTATCCATTTTCATATCGATTATGTGAACGCTGAGGGAAATATCTCCAACTATTATCCTGATTTTCTAGTTAAAACTGACCCACAGCACATATTCATTGTTGAAACCAAAGGCTTGGAAGATCTGGATGTTCCGTTAAAAATGGATCGACTGAAAAAATGGTGCGAGGATATTAACTCAGCACAGAAAAAAGTGGTTTTTGATTATGTATTTGTCGATGCTGATGATTTTGAAAGATACAAACCTACTTCGTTTGAAAGCCTGGAGAGGAGCTTCATGAAGTATAAGGAGTGAGGATGATTGTCCAAATTAATTTATACTTGGATAAAAACCAAGGTAGCACCTAAAAAATGATTATTGCACCTGTTTTGCTCTACTCAGATAATGATTTTGATGAATTAGTCATCGCAGATGGTTTAAAGATCAGGAAGATTACTGAGGAAGAACTTTTAAAGCTGTTTGGAGTGAAGGTATGGTTTGAAAACCAGCTTCCAAAGAATAAGAAAACTAAGCACGGCTTCAACCTTTGGAGAAATTTTTTTTCTGGTCCTTTATCAAGAATTATTAATATATTCTCCGCTCCTTATTACCTAATAGAAAGCAAAAATTATGAAATCTTTCTCCGAAGATATCATAAATATTTTTATCCATCATCCCCTCAAAGGCGGTACCAATAAAAGACAGGCCGGAAGCTAGGGCATAGAAAATAAAACCAATTACCAAATACTTCTTGACCCTATTAAAACCTTTGAGCTCGGACCAATAACGAACTAAAGCAAAAAGTGGTAAACCCCCTAAAACAGCGAAGTATAAAAACTCAAACAAGGTACCAAAAATACCCTGATCAGGTTCATTGGTAATTG
>CAZMFK010000038.1:0-6745 GCA_964565545.1 uncultured Caldisericota bacterium
GAATTTACTCCTGAAATGAAGCTTTGGAGAGCAATGTTTGATAAAAAAGGTCAGGATGTCAAGGATTATTCTCTAAGAGTATCCCCTGGGGAACGAGGAACAGTTATTGGAGTTCAAATTCTGACTCGCGAAGAAGATGAATTACCCATAAACGTTATCAAAGTAGTCAAAGTATATGTAGGAGAAAAACGAAAAATCCAGGTAGGAGACAAGCTATCTGGTAGGCACGGAAACAAGGGAGTTATTTCCAGGATTTTGCCTGTACAGGACATGCCATTTTTAGAAGACGGGACTCCAGTGGATATTGTGCTCAATTCTCTTGGTGTTCCTTCACGTATGAATGTGGGACAAATTATGGAAGCATTATTGGGCTTATATTCCAAAAAGAATCATTGCTATACCATTACACCACCTTTTTCAGGGATTACTCCTGAAGAAATGTTGGAAGAACTTAAAAAGCTTGGATTTAGTGATCATGGCAAACAGATGCTTTATGATGGTTATACGGGAGAACCCTTTTCGACTCCTGTTACTGTTGGGTATGCCTATATCATGAAGCTGAATCATATGGTTGAAGATAAAATCCATGCTCGTTCTACGGGTCCTTATGCTCTAATTACTCAACAGCCATTGGGGGGAAAAGCACAATTTGGAGGACAACGGTTTGGCGAGATGGAGGTTTGGGCTTTGGAAGCTTATGGAGCAGCCTATACTCTTCAGGAAATGCTTACTATCAAATCAGATGACACCGAAGGAAGATCAAATGCATACGAATCCATATGTACTCGCAAAATGATAACTCAAAGCAATAATCCGGAATCTTTCCGTGTTATTATCAATGAGTTGCAGGGTTTGGGCATTAAGATTGATTTAGAAAAAGAAGAAGATGAGGAAGAAGAATTGCCCTTGGAGGAAACTGTTGTTTCTCCCTTAGATGATAATGAACATAACTTGGAGGAATTTGATGAAATCAGCTTATGAAACAAAAGACATCCGGAACGTTTGCTTCGTTTCTCATGGAGGAGCTGGCAAAACTACTCTAACAGAATGTTTTGCTTTTAATTCCAAACTTATTGATCGTATGGGCAAGGTTCCTGATGGCAACACAATATCTGATTTTGAACCTGAAGAAATTAAGCGTCAAATTAGTATCGGCCTAACAGTGGTTCCTACCGATTGGAATAATGTAAAAATCAATATCATTGATACCCCGGGGTATTTTGATTTTGTTGGTGAAGTGCGTGCTGCGCTAAAAGTTGCTGATATTGCAGTTGTTTTAGTGGATGCAACCTCCGGTATCCAGACAGGTACAGAAAAAATGATGGCCTATTGCGAAGAAATTGAAAAACCTACCGTCATTATTGTTAATAAGATGGATAGGGATAATGTAAATTTTGATGAAGTTTATGACAATATTCGACAAACCTTTGGCATTAAATGTATTTCTACCTTTAAGCCTTATATTGAAAACCGTGTTTTTAAAGGTGTTATTGACATTCTAAATAAAAAGTTAGTTATGGAAGATGGTGAAAAAGATCTTAATGATGATCAGTTAAAGGATATTGAAGAGGTCTATGCTGAAACAGTTGAAGCTGCAGTCGAAGCTGACGATGAGTTAATGGAAAAATATCTGTCTGGTGAATCTATATCGAAAGATGAATTAATGAATTGCCTTCGAAAAGCTATTGTTCAGCGCACTATTATCCCTGTGCTCTCTCTTTCAGCTTTTGCCAATATCGGGGTAAAAAAATTGATGGATTTTATTGGGAATTATTTTCCTTCTCCATTGGACATGCCATCAATAGAAGCTACCGATGCTGACAATAACCAAAAAGTTACATTAAAGGCAGATTCTAAAGACCCCTTTAGTGCTATAGTTTTTAAAACACTTACTGATCCATATGTTGGAAAAATCAGCTTGTTTAAAGTCTTGTCCGGTGAGTTAACCAATGAAATTAAGCTATACAATATCCAAGAAGAAAAAGAAGAAAAAATGGGTCAACTTTCATTTCCTGTAGGCAAAAAACAAGAAAATGCCCAAAAAATTTGTGCAGGCGATATTGGATCAATGACAAAACTTCTTTACACAAAAACAGGTCATAGCCTTTCTGCTACAGACAAAAAGATCCAGGCCCAATGGATTGATTTGCCATCTTCAAATGCTGTTATGGCTATTTATGCCACCAATAAAGCTGATGAAGATAAACTGGGAACCATTCTTCCTAAAATTCAAGAGGACGACCCAACCATAAAAATTGTACGTGACGATGATACCAAACAAACAGTAATGTATGGAGTTGGAGAAACCCATCTTAATGTCATAGCAGAAAAAATCAAACGAAAATATTCAGTAAGCATTGATTTAAAACCACCGCGTATTTCGTATAAAGAGACTATACGCAAAGCAGTCAAAGTGGAAGGAAAGCATAAAAAACAATCCGGTGGCCATGGTCAGTACGGACATTGTTGGCTTGAGATCTCTCCATTGCCTCGAGGGGAAAAATTTCTATTTGAAAGTAAAATTTTCGGTGGAGCAATTCCAAAAAACTATATCCCTGCTATTGAAAAGGGAGTAATTGAGGCTATGAGCGAAGGTATTTTAGCTGGTTATCCAGTAGTTGATGTCAAAGTAGTTGTATATGATGGATCATATCATCCGGTAGATTCATCTGAAATTGCGTTTAAGATTGCTGCATCTCTAGCTTTTAAGAAAGCTATGAACGAAGGAGAGACTGTATTGATAGAACCTATCATGAATGTTTGCATTCATGTGCCTGAACAATATATGGGCTCAGTCATTGATGACCTTAATACCAAGCGAGGAAGAGTTCTTGGTGTTGAAGCAGAAAAAAACTGGCAGGTAATAAATGCACAGGCACCATTAAATGAATTAAGCCGTTACACAACGGATCTTGGATCGATTACAGCTGCGAAGGGATACTTTGACCTAAGCTTCTCGCATTATGAAGAAGCTCCTCCTAAAGTTGTCAAGTCGGTAGTTGAAGAGGCAAAGCTTGAAAAAGAAAAACAGGAAGGATAGGATGAGAATCCCACCATTAAAACCAAAAGGAGGCTGTATTGCATGAATCAAATCCACTTAACTCAGCCAACTGCGCCTACAAAAAAAGAGGATGATTTCAACAGCGATTATGAAGCAATATCCATTCATTTAGCTTCAGCTGAAGAAATTCGATCCTGGAGCCATGGAGAAGTAAAAAAAGCAGAAACGATCAGTTATCGCAATTATAAACCTGAACCTGATGGATTATTTTGCGAGAAAATATTTGGACCTTTTAAAGACTATGAGTGCCGTTGCGGAAAATACAAAGGTAAAAGATATGACGAAGTGGTTTGCGACCGTTGCAACGTTCAGGTTACTACTTCGAAAGTCAGACGAAAGAGAATGGGACACATTGAATTAGCTGCTCCTGTAGTACATATCTGGTTTTTAAAAACAGTTCCTTTTATTTCTTTATTGCTTGATGTTACTTCGAAAACCTTACAGGAGATTGTTTATTTTGTAAAATATGTTGTTATTGATCCAGGCGATACGGATTTGATCAAAGGAAGCACTTTGCGCGATGATGAATATAGAGATTATCTTAACAAAGGACACAAACTGGATGCTCGAAAAGGTGCTGAAGCGATTCAGGAGTTGTTAAACAGATTAGACATCCAGGAACTATTTTCTGATCTAAAAAGCGCTATGATTAATTCTTCTTTTCAGAAAAAAAATAAATTAGTTAAACGATTGGGTGCTGTACAATCTTTTATTTCCACCAACCGAAATCCCTGCGATATGATCATGGGAGTGATACCGGTTATTCCTCCTGATTTGCGCCCCCTCCTCCAACTGGAAGGAGGTAGGTTTGCGACTTCTGATCTCAATACTCTTTATCAACGTGTCATTAATCGAAATAATCGCCTTCGAAAACTGATAGAAGTTAACGCTCCTGATATTATGATTCAGAATGAAAAGCGAATGCTCCAGGAAGCTGTGGATGCCCTGTTCGATAATAGTAAACGCACCAGGCCAATTTTAGGTACAGCCAATCGTCCCCTTCGTTCACTAAGCGACATTTTAAAAGGTAAAGAAGGTCGTTTTAGACAAAATTTGCTTGGAAAAAGGGTTGATTATTCAGGTCGATCTGTCATTGTTGTAAATCCAGAACTTTCGATTGATCAGTGTGGGTTACCCAAGGAAATGGTACTCGAATTATTTAAGCCTTTTGTAATGGAGCGCTTAGTTAGCAAAGGTATTGCCCAAAGCTTGCGGTCAGCAAGTTTGAAAATTAAAAAATATGATCCTGTAGTTTGGTCTGTTTTGGATGAGATCATTCAATATCACCCCGTATTGTTGAACCGTGCTCCTACATTGCATCGTCTGGGTGTTGAGGGATTTCATGTTACTTTGTGTGAAGGCAAAGCTATCCAAATTCCACCTTTAGTTTGCCCACCTTTCAATGCAGATTTTGACGGAGACCAAATGGCAGTCCATGTTCCTTTATCCGTACCTGCTATAGCTGAAACTGAAACTTTGATGATCTCTTCAAGAAACCTGATGTCACCTGCAAGCGGTTTTCCAATTATGGCTCCTATTCAAGACATCATTTTAGGTATTTACTATTTAACACTCGATTCTGATAAAAGCAGTCAAGTAGCTGACCATGAAAATAAAGAGACTCCTTATTTTCATTCTCTTCAAGAAGTCAGCACTGCATACTATCATCAAAAAGTAACCATTCATCAACGAATTAAAGTATTGGTCGATAAAAATGAGCATGAAACCACAGTTGGCAGATCCATATTGAATCTACGCATTAGAAAAATGCTCGAACGTGAAGAAAAAACAGGTAATGAGCTTGGTTTCATTAATCATGCCCTTAACTCAAAAACGGTTAAGGCCTTGATAAAAAACTGTTTTGACAAAATGGGTGATGCATTAACTGCTAATCTTTTGGAAGAAATCAAAAAGCTTGGATTTGAATATGCTACTCAACCCGGAATTACCATAGGTATTGACGATATGGTTACTCCCCCTGATTTACCCAAAATCATATCTGAAGCTGAAGATAGAGTAAATTTGCTAAACAAAGCTTTTGAAGACGGCAAGTTATCAGATAATGAAAGGCATCAGAAAGTCGTAGAAACCTGGAATAAAGCTACTAATGAAATTCGAAAAGAAGCTTTTTTAAATTTTAAAAAAACCAACCCCGTTTATATGATGGCTATTTCTGGTGCAAGAGGCAATCCATCCCAGGTAAGTCAAATGGTTGGAATACGCGGATTGATGCAGGATCCAACAGGAAAAACTATTGAATTTCCCATTAAAAACAACCTTCGTTCAGGGCTAAATGTATTGGAATACTTTATCTCCACCCATGGAGCACGTAAAGGACAGGCAGACACAGCTCTTAAAACTTCTGACTCGGGATATCTGACTCGAAGATTAGTTGATGTGGCCCATTCGATTGTTATCCGGGAAAATGACTGCAAGCACTCAGTAAAATATCGTGAAGTTATAGCAGGCAAGCTTATCAAACCCCTGTCAATTCAAATTGTAGGTTTGGTAGCAGATGAAAATATTAAGCATCCTGAAACCAATGAAATAATTGTAGAAAAAGGACGAGTTATCAGCTATGAAGATGCTTTATTAATTGACGAAGCAGAAATAATGGAAGTCAAAATCCAACGCAACCTTGAAGGAATCGAAGTTGAAGAAATTACAGCAGATGATGCTGTCATAGAACCCATTGAAGAAAGGCTTGTTGGAAGATATGCTGCCAGGAATGTTATAGACAGCAAAGGTAAAACAATTGTAAAAGAAGATCATCTGATAACTGAAAAACATATTGCTTCCATCAAAAAAGACAACATCAAGACAGTTTGGATCCGTTCTCCGCTGACTTGTTTGTCCGATTCCGGAGTATGCGCCAAATGTTATGGCAAAGATCTTTCTACGGGCAAAGATGTATTGGTGGGCGAAGCAGTTGGTGTTATCGCAGCTCAATCCATTGGAGAACCAGGCACTCAACTTACTCTAAGGACATTCCATGCAGGTGGTGTCGCTGGTGCTGATATTACTGGAGGCTTGCCAAGGGTTGAGGAACTTTTTGAAGCGCGTAGGCCGAAAGGTGAGGCTCACATCACTGAAAGGGAAGGTCGAATTTCAATCAAGCAAGAAGCTGATCACGTTTTGTTGCACATTATCCCAGACAAGGAAGGCGAAGATATTGAAGAACACAAAATAGCTTATCATTATTCCATATTGCCAAAAGATGGTGAAAAAGTAAAAGTTGGAACTCAGCTAACCCAGGGCTCGCTAAATCCTCACTTACTTCTTAAAACTCGTGGAAGAAAAGAAACCGAACGCTACCTTATTGAAGAAGTCCAAAAAGTTTACAAAAGCCAGGGAGTTGACATTAATGATAAACATATTGAAATCATTGTAAAACAGCTTATGAAGCGTGTTAGAGTAAAAGATCCAGGTGAAAGCGATTTTCTACCAGGCGATATAATTGAGAAAAATACGATAGATGAAGTAAATCGCCTTCTTATTTCAAAAAGCCTTGCGCCTTGTTCTTATGAAGCTCTTCTTCTTCGCTTGACTAAAGCTGCTTCTATTTCTGAAAGTTTTCTTTCAGCTGCTTCTTTCCAGGAGACTCCAAAAATTCTTGCAGATGCTGCAATAAAAGGCAAGATTGATAATCTTGATGGTTTGAAAGAAGCTGTTATTGTAGGTCAC
>CAZMFK010000038.1:6755-10090 GCA_964565545.1 uncultured Caldisericota bacterium
GCTGAAAACCATTTTAAGGGGTCATCCCACACATCAGTATTTTCAATATCATAAATTGGAATATTAGAATCATCTAAGATTGGTGGAGTTGTTTTAGTTGTTGCGACATTATAGAAAAAAGCTGAAGATAAAAAGCTCTAATTTGTTTAGTAGTCCTAAACAAATAGAAAAAGAAAAAGACAAGGAGTTGTTTTTTTAGGTTTCAAGGTGTGTTGACAGTATGTGTTTTTTTGATAAAATCAGGTTTTGTGCTTTTGCATTGTTGTTTTATTTTTTTAAGTATTTATTGATATGAGGTGAAGATTTGCCAACGATTAACCAATTGGTTCGAAAACCGAGAAAGATCTTAAAAAGAAAATCGAAAACTCGTGCTTTGGAGAGCTGTCCACAGCGACGCGGAGTATGTACTATTGTTAGAACCATGACTCCCAAAAAACCTAATTCTGCTCTCCGCAAAATTGCAAAGGTGCGTTTGTCCAATGGCTTTGAGGTAATTGCTTATATCCCGGGTATTGGACATAGCTTGCAAGAGCACTCTGTTGTTCTTATCAGAGCAGGCCGTGTCAAGGATTTGCCAGGCGTGCGATATCATATCGTTCGAGGAATTCTTGATGCTGAAGGTACCGCCAATCGGATGCAGGGTCGCTCAAAGTATGGCACCAAGAGACCAAAAAAAGGAGTCGTCAAGTAAACGATGCCAAGAAGAAGATTAGTGAACCGAAAAGAGTTACAGCCCGATCCTATTTTCAGCAATATCTTGATTACACAGTTTGTTGGGAAATTACTGCAAGAAGGAAAAAAGCAACGGGCAATGAAAATCATGTATGGTGCTTTGGACATGGCTTCCCAAAAAACCAAAAGCAAACCGGTAGAAGTACTGGAAGCCGCAATTGACCGTGTTCGTCCTGTAGTGGAAGTAAGGCCTCGAAGAATAGGGGGAGCTACCTACCAAATTCCCACTGAAGTACCTTACGAAAAAGGAGTTTCTTTGGCTATCAAATGGATCATCACTGCCTCTCGAAAGAAGAAAGGCAAACCCATGATGGTTAAATTGGCCAATGAGTTTGTGGATGCTTTCAACAAAACAGGTGATGCTTACAAAAAACGTGAAGATACTCACCGTATGGCAGAAGCAAACAAAGCCTTTGCGCATTTTAAATGGTAGCAATGTTATTTGAAAGGATGACCCACAGAGGATAAAATGACTGAAGTTAATGGCAGCGAACGCATAAAAAAGCTTCGCAATATTGGTATTATTGCTCATATAGATGCTGGAAAAACAACTACAACTGAACGTATTCTTTTTTATTCCGGCACTATTCATCGGATGGGTAATGTCGATGACGGTAATACTACCACTGATTGGATGGTGCAGGAAAAAGAACGAGGTATTACCATTACTTCAGCAGTTATTTCGTCCAAATGGAATGATCATATCATCAATATTATCGACACCCCTGGTCATGTCGATTTTACTGTTGAGGTTGAACGTGCCCTAAGGATTCTTGATGGAGCTGTGGTCATTTTTTGCGGGGTTGGAGGAGTCCAGCCTCAGTCAGAAACGGTATGGAGACAAGCAGACAAGTACAAAGTTCCCCGATTGATTTATGTTAATAAATTGGATCGCACTGGAGCTGATTTTTTCAAGGTATTGGACGATGTTAAAGAAAAATTGGGAGCAAAGCCTGTGGCTTTGCAAATACCGATTGGTTCAGAAAATGATTTTTCGGGTGTTATAGATCTTATACGCATGCTTAGCATTACATATTCACCCCAGGAATCTAAAGAAAACCACCCTGCCGCTACTTTTAATGAAGGGCCTATCCCCCCCGAATTAAAAGACAAGGCACTGCATTACCGAAATATATTATTAGAGACCTTGGCTGAGATTGATGATCAGTTGATGGAAAAATACCTAAACGGTGAGGATATCACTGTTGAAGAAGTTAAAAGAGCGTTAATGTTCGGTTGCCATCAAAACATTTTCTTCCCTGTAGTTTGCGGTTCTTCTTTTAAAAATAAAGGAGTTCAGCAATTATTGGATGCCATTGTTGATTATTTGCCTTCTCCTATTGATATTCCTCCTATTGAGGGCATGCATCCAACAACAAACGAAAAAGAAATACGGCAATCTACCACCGATGAACCTTTAAGCGCTCTTGTTTTTAAAATCGCTGCCGATCCTTTCATTGGTTCTCTTGCTTTTACTCGGGTTTACTCGGGGGTTTTGAAAACAGGTTCCTATGTTTATAATGTGAGTTCTAATGTTAATGAGCGTATCTCAAGAATCATTCGGCTTCATTCCAATCAACGGGAAGATATTGACGAGTTAAGAGCAGGAGATATAGCTGGTTTGGTTGGTTTAAAAAAATCAACCACTGGTGAAACCTTATCAGACAAAGAACATCCTGTCCTTCTTGAAACTATCTCATTTCCTGAACCTGTAGTATCGATGATAGTCGAACCAAAAACAAAAGCAGACCAGGACAAAATGATAAATTCTCTCGGAAAGTTTACGATGGAAGACCCTACTTTTAAATTTCGATTTGACCCCGAAACGGATCAAACAGTCATTTCAGGTATGGGCGAGTTGCACCTTGAAATTATAGTTGACAGACTTCTTAGAGAATACAATGTTCAAGTCAATTTAGGCAGTCCGGATGTAGCATATAAAGAAACAATAACTCAAGAAGCCAAAGGTGAAGGTAAGCACATTAAACAGTCTGGTGGCCATGGACAGTATGGTCATGTCGTGGTTGAAATGTTTCCTTTGGAAGGCCCTCTAGACCGAAGCAAGCGATTTGTTTTTGAAAATGCTATCAAACAGGGGGTTATCCCAAAAGATTATATTCCTGCCATTGAAACCGGTATAAAATATGCACTGGAAAATGGCGTGGTTGCTGGTTACGAAGTTATTAATGTAGGCATTAGGGTAATCGATGGATCATACCATACCGTGGATTCATCCGAGATAGCTTTTCGCCTAGCTGCTGCAAGAGCTTTTCAGGATGCTATGGAAAAAGCTTCCCCTATTCTTCTTGAACCTATTATGAAAGTTGAAATTTATATACCAGAAAGCTATTTAGGGGACTGTATTTCTTTAATCAGTTCCAAAAGAGGACGTGTAATAAAAATGGATTCTGTTGGTATTACGCAAATTGTAAGCGCACTGGTGCCATTGAAGCATATGTTTGGTTATGCTACTGAACTACGTTCTGTTACTCAGGGGCGCGGAAGCTATACCATGGAATTTGAAGCTTATGAAAAAGTGCCAGAAAATTTCATGCAAACAATTAAAGGAGGAAAATAAACATGGCAAAGCAGAAATTTGAACG
>CAZMFK010000039.1:0-9743 GCA_964565545.1 uncultured Caldisericota bacterium
GGTTTTTTAAGTACATTTTATTAATTAAAAGAGTATATATTTATTATTATGTTTGTTTTAATGGGACAATCAAAGCGTCCCTATGGCCCAGAAATTTTTTTGCTTTTTTTAGCAGTTTTTTTATGCTTTAGAAAGTATAATAAAGGATAATAATATTATTTTCTTAAGGCAGGAATGATGATTGTTAGATTTAAGGACAAAGTGCCTACAGTTCATCCCAGTGCTTATTTATTCCCAGGAGCACAACTTATTGGTGACGTAGAGATTCATCCTTATGCCAGCATCTGGCCCAATGCCATTCTTCGCGCTGACCTTGCTCCTATCGTCATTGGCGAATATACCAACGTTCAGGATCAAGTTACCATCCATGTGGAAAGAGATTATCCCAGTCGGGTCGGTAATTATGTCACCATTGGCCACCAGGCCATTATTCATGCAGCAACGGTGGAGGATTGCGTTCTAGTGGGCATGGGAGCTATCCTGCTTAATCGCTGTGTTATTGGCAAAAACTGCATTATTGGCGCTGGCACTATTGTTACTGAGGGAAAGATTATTGAGCCTGAATCTCTTGTATTGGGCATACCAGGTAAAATAGTCCGCAAGCTAAGCCTTGAAGAAATTGAAGCTATCAAAAATTCTGCCCAACGATACCAGTTGTTATCGAATGAATACTTATTGCGAAAGGAGCCATAAGTCATGTCAAAGAAAAAAATGAAAATTAAGATTCAGCGGGAAGAAGGGGTGTCCATTGATCGATCGCCAGCAGAAAAAAAACCTGCGCATCGTTTCATCGTAAAAGATTTGCTTGCATCTCTTACGCTCTTTTTCCCTGCTTTCTTTATTATACTTCTCAGTGCTGAACTGATGAAGTTCCTTTATGAGCCCAATATGTACAATGTTGTGTTTCCTGCCTTGCTTGCTTTAATTGGTCTTTCCAGCATTGTTTACACCTGTATTAGTGCCTGGATTACCAAGATGCCCTACCTCGTCCTTCCCAATTATTTCTTTATTTTCCTTTTGATAGTTATTGGCAAATTCTATCTCGGACACTCCGTAAGTTATATTATCATTGCATCGATTATTGGTGTTGGAGCTTATCTTATTCTTAGCCTTTTTATCAAAAAAGACCTTTGGGTTAAATGGATACCCGAGTCCATCCTTCGATACCTTCCTTCCATTCTTGGGGCACAACTTGCAGTGTTTGGCCTGATTCTTTCCGGCTTGATTAAAAGGACTCCTGCTGCAGATCCGATCAAAAACTTTGCCCTGGACCTACGAGCTGGCAATGCTTATTTTCCTCTTTACATGGATACCTGGGTCACTCCTACCGTAGTATTGCTTTGCATTGGCTTATGCGTTTATTTTTACCTTAAACACCAAAATAACTCCTACGCTCTGCTTTGGTCAATGGGGACAGTTTTTTTACTTGGCTTTGTTTTCCCTGGCGAATGGAACCAGATTTCCCGAAGTGGAATGATGTCAGCTTTTCGAAGTTTTCCAATTGATTATCAGCCTTATCGTTTAGAAATGTTCAAGATGATTTTTTCCAACCTTTTTGTTGAGAATGGATTTCTTAACTGGTCTTACTGGACCAACTTTTTTAACATTGTAAAGACCAATTTCGCTTTGCTTCGATTCAGCATGATGGTTTTTTTCTTCATGGTATTTTATTCAGTTTTTATGCATCAAAGCATTCAACAGGCTTTTCAAAAGATTCATCCTGACGCCGATCGAAAAGACCTTCCAGAAAGTACTTACCACCGTTTTCATGGATTTACTGCATTTTTGGGATTATTCTCTGCCAACACCGTTTTTTCCTATACCGAGCATAGCATTTTTTCCTTTTTTGCCAAAGGAAAAACATTTTACACACCATTGTTTGTATCTTTGGGAATATTACTGGCCCTATTATTAGCTCCTCTCATGGGTTACTATACCAATCCAGCTCTTATGGCTATGATTTGGATTATCTTGGGTGTACAACTTATTGAACTTACCTTTCGCAATATTTCTCTAAAACAACTGCAGGATTATTTTATCTTTATTCCTATGCTATTGATTGCTGTTACAACCATGAATTTAGTTGAATCCCTTATGGGCGGTATATTGATATATAGCCTGATAGACGTGATATCCAACTACAAAAACCGTAAGCAAGCTTTTCCAGTAGCTTCACTGATTTGGATACTGATTATTGTAATTTATTACCTTTTCAAAGTGAACGCTTTTTAAAAGGAGTATAAGATGAACTTCACCCTGCCAGTCGGTATTTCCAATCGTCATATGCATTTGTCTCAGCATGATCTTGAGCTTCTTTTTGGCAAAAATTACCAATTGACTCCTCAAAAAGATTTGAGTCAGACCGGTCAATTTGCTGCTGTTGAAACTATTGATCTTAAAACATCGAAAGGCACCATCCCTCGAGTCAGGATTCTTGGGCCTGTTCGACCAGAAACTCAGATAGAGCTATCTTTGACTGACACCTTCAAGCTTGGCATTCGACCCCCTATCCGTGAATCTGGGCAAATTGAGGACACTCCAGGACTGACTTTGCTTGGACCAGCTGGAACTGTAGATATCAGCAGAGGAGTAATTATTGCTTCCCGTCATATCCACATGAATGAAACAGATGCCAGTAACTTTAGAGTGAACAACGGACAGGTAGTATCGGTTTACAGCAAAGGCCCAAGAAGCATCATTTTTAATAATGTTGTCATCAGGGTTCGACATGACTTTGTTCTTGATTTTCACATTGACACTGATGAAGCCAATGCTGCAGGTCTTTGCAATGGAGAAATGGTAACCGCCATTACTGAGCCTTTACCTCTGCCATAATCTTTTTGTCCTGATTTTTTCTAAAGGGCATTTTTTATTTTGCCTTATATATCTTCCTGCCAATTTTGATTCTTTTCAAATGCTATTGCTTTGCTATACTAATCATTGGCTTGAAGTCTGAATTTATGAGGAGTTGAGATGGTGCAGGTTAAAGGTATTGTTGGATTGCAATGGGGGGATGAAGGCAAAGGAAAGCTGGTTCATTTTCTTTCATCATCTTATGATTGCGTTGCTAGATACAATGGCGGAAACAATGCCGGTCACACCATCGTTACTGAGGATACCTCAGTCATATTTCACCTTCTGCCTTCAGGTATGATTCATCCTCAAACGATAGGCATTATTGGTACCGGTACAGTCATAAATCCAGCAATTCTTATCAAGGAATTGGATTGGCTTCACTCCCACCATTACACTACTCATGATCGTCTTTTTATCAGTGATCGAGCTCACCTGATCCTGCCTTATCACCAGCTTTGGGACGAGTTATTAGAAAAAAGCCGTAGTGCTAAAATTGGTACTACCAAACGAGGCATCGGTCCAAGCTATACCGATAAATTTGCCCGGGATGGCATCCGTTTGGGCGAGTTTTATCATGTTGAAACCTTTCGCATTATGCTCGAATCAAAATTTCATGAGTATGCCAATAAAATTCAAAAATGCTTTGACACCAAGCCTGACTGGGATATACCCCACCTAGTTGAGGAATATGTCCAATATGCCAAAACACTTCAAAGCTATGTTACTGACACTTCCTCTCTTTTGCGCGAGCAGTTTAGACTCGGAAAATCCATTCTTCTTGAAGGTGCACAAGGCGTTATGCTCGATATTGACTACGGTACTTATCCTTTTGTATCCTCCTCTTCGTCAATCATCA
Source organism: uncultured Caldisericota bacterium (assembly GCA_964565545.1). Taxonomy (GTDB): domain Bacteria; phylum Caldisericota; class Caldisericia; order UBA6126; family UBA6126; genus T3SED10-260. The sequence goes on from CAZMFK010000039.1 coordinate 3,713, forward strand.
GCGGAGCATGCACAGGACTGGGCATAACCCCTCGCATGATTCAGGAGACTATGGGAGTTTTCAAAGCTTATACCACCCGAGTGGGAGAAGGCCCATTTCCTACAGAGCTCTTCACTGATGAAGGCAAAATCCTGCTAACTCAGGGCAATGAATACGGTTCCACCACAGGCAGGCCCAGGCGATGCGGGTGGTTGGATCTGCCTGCTCTTCGCTATGCTGTTGCCTTAAATGATATCGATCAATTAGCCTTGATGAAACTTGACGTTTTGGACCACTTTGATGAGATCCAGGTTTGTACCTCTTATCACCCTGAAAATTTAGCTTTAAAAGATTATCCCGCCACCCTTAGCGCTTTTAATAAACTTAAGCCGGTTTATGCAAAATTACCCGGATGGAAAACCTCTACTCGCAATTGCACGAGTTTTGAAGATCTGCCTCTGCAGGCAAAAAAATACATTGAATTCATTGAAGAAGACTTACAAAAGCCTGTTAATCTCATTTCCGTGGGTCCTGACAGAAAGGAGACCATTGAAAAATGATTGAGCGATATTCATTAAGTCCCATGAAAGATTTATGGACTTTGGAAGCTAAATGGGATCGCATGCTCAAAATAGAGCTTCTGATCTGTGAAGCATGGAATAAAAAAGGGGTCATCCCTGACGAAGATCTAATCCAAATCCAGACGAAAGCAGCCTACCAGCAGGAGCGTATTTTGGAAATCGAAGCCCAAACCCACCATGACGTGGTTGCATTTGTAACCAATGTGGCAGAAAATATTGGTCCCAGCGGCAAGTACTTCCACCTTGGAGCCACTTCTTCAGATATTTTGGACACTTGTTTGTCAGGACAGCTGTATGACGCATCCAAAATCTTGCTAGATGATCTCAAAATTCTGGCTGAGTATTTAAAAGAAAAAGCCCTTGAATATAAAAACCTTCCATGTATTGGGCGTACTCATGGCGTTCATGCGGAACCAAGCGCTTTCGGATTGAAATTTGCCGGATGGTATGCAGAAATCCAATTGCAGATCCAACGAATGGAAATTGTCCAAGAGGAAGTGCGGATGGCAAAATTATCAGGCGCTGTGGGTAACTATGCCAACACTGACCCTTTTATAGAAAGTTATGTTTTAGAAAAGTTAGGTCTAAAGCCAGCCCCTGTTTCAACCCAGGTAGTTTCAAGAGATATTCATGCCCACTACGTAAGCTCACTAGCCCTTATTGGAAACTGCCTTGAACGATATGCAACCGAAATCAGACACCTCCAGCGCACCGAAGTGCGCGAAGCTGAAGAAGCATTTTCGAAGGGTCAGAAGGGTTCTTCGGCTATGCCTCACAAGCGCAATCCGATCTTATGCGAAAGAATATGCGGTATGGCTCGGGTTATTCGGGGATATGCCCTGTGCAGTATGGAGAATGTAGCACTATGGCATGAACGTGACATTTCCCATTCCAGCGCAGAACGAATAGTCCTTCCCGATGCCTCCATGCTTCTCGATTACTGCCTTCAGACTTTTTCTCGAGTTATCAAAAATCTTTCTGTAGATAAATCCAGAGTCCTGGCTAACATCGAACTAACGTATGGAGCTTGTTTTTCACAAGGCCTCCTAACGTTGCTAATTGAAAAGGGTTTATCCAGAAACGAGGCTTATGCTATCATTCAAGCTACTGCATTTAAAGCATATGAACAAAAAGTTCACATGCTTAAACTGTTGCAGGACTCCGAACAGATAAGACAGCTACTAAGCCAGGAGGAGCTTGAAAAAGTTTTTGATCTTACCTTTTATCTTCAATATGTAGATGATATTTATGAAAGAATTGGAGTATTGCCATGATTGAGGTTATGATCGAAATTTTGCCAAAAAAAGACATCCTTGACCCTCAGGGTAAGGCAGTATTGCTGGCATTAAAAAATTTAGGATTCCAGAATACTTCGGAAGTTCGCATGGGAAAACTGATTCATCTGAGTCTCCAGACTGCTAGTGAAGAACAAGCCCTGGAAGAATGCAAAAAAATGTGTGAAGAGCTTTTGGTTAATCCTCTGATCGAATTTTACAGGATGGAAATCATACGGCCATGACTTTTGGGGTGGTCATTTTTCCAGGATCCAATTGTGACCAGGATGCTATTTATACCATTGCGTCAGTATTAAGGTGCAATGTCAAAACTATCTGGCACCAGCAATCTGTCTTGCCTGAACTGGATGCCATTATCCTGCCTGGTGGTTTCTCCTATGGAGACTATCTAAGGCCTGGCGCTATTGCTTCCCGATCCCCGATTATGAAGGCGATCAAATCCTTTGCTGGCCAGGGAGGTCTGGTTATGGGCATATGCAACGGATTTCAAGTGCTTATTGAATCCCAATTACTCCCTGGAGCTTTGCTCCGTAATGAAAGTACCCGTTTTATATCCCGACAAGTGAGCTTAACTATTGAAAACAACCAGACTCCATTTAGTCATCAGTTTCAGCCAAATCAATCAATTACTCTGCCCATAGCCCACAAAGATGGCAATTATTTTGCTCATCCCGAGCTTATACGCCAGTTAGAAGAAAACCATCAGATTGTCCTTCGGTATCAGAACAATCCCAATGGTTCCACCGGAAATATCGCTGGTATCTGCAATCCCCGGGGCAATGTCTTTGGATTAATGCCTCATCCGGAAAGAGCTTTTGCTAACTGGCTTGGAAGCAGCGACGGATTGATTTTCTTCCAATCCATGCTGGCTTCAATGGAGGCAAAGTCATGAATCCGGAATTTCTCAAGGACCTTAACCTCTCTCAAAAAGATTATGAGGAGATTTGTTTCCGACTTGGGCGAACCCCAAAACCCGTGGAACTGGGATTGTTTTCTGCAATGTGGAGCGAACATTGCAGTTATCGCAGTTCAGGATCCTATTTAAAACAGCTTCCTGTAAAAGGCAGGCAGGTAGTCCAGGGTCCAGGAGAAAATGCAGGAGTTATTGAAATTAAAAAAGATCTCTATCTGGCCTTTAAAGTTGAAAGTCACAATCACCCATCTGCAGTTGAGCCTTTTCAAGGAGCTGCAACTGGTGTGGGTGGAATCATACGGGATATTTTTACTATGGGAGCTCGACCTATCGGAGTTCTTGACTCCCTTTCCTTTGATTATCCTTCTCATGCCCGAAGTCGATACCTTCTCCATGGAGTTGTTGATGGTATCTCATTTTATGGAAATTGTGTGGGAGTGCCCAACCTTGGTGGCGAAACACATTTTCATCACTGTTATGCTGAAAACCCATTGGTCAATGTGATGTGCCTGGGCTTACTGAAAAAAGACCAGCTCAGAAGTAGCGTGGCCAAATCTGTTGGAGCATCAGTCATCTATATTGGAGCTAAAACCGGCAGAGATGGCATCCATGGGGCATCCTTCGCTTCAGGGGTTCTGGATGATGAAGCTAAAAAGCGAAAAAGCAGTGTCCAGGTTGGGGATCCATTCCTCGAAAAGCTATTGATAGAAGCAACCCTGGAAATCATTCAGCTGGATTTGATTGAAGCTATCCAGGATATGGGAGCTGCAGGACTGACGAGTTCAGCAGTGGAAATGGCTGGAAAAGGTGGGCGAGGTATTGAGCTCCATGTAGAAAAAGTTCCTCTCAGAGAATCTGATATCTCTCCTTTCGAAATGATGCTTTCTGAATCTCAGGAACGTATGCTTCTGATTGCCAAACCAGGTAAAACTAATCAAATTCAGGCCATACTTGAAAAATGGCAATTGGACTATGCTGAAATTGGAACGATCACAAATACCGGACATATTGATATTTTCTATCACCATGAACAAGTTTGCCATGTGTCCATTCCGGAGCTTTTAAATGCACCAATATCCTCAGTAACTCCTCGCAGAGACTCTTCCGTTCAAAGCGATTTTCAAGAACTTCTTCCTCCTTTGGCTTCCGATTGGGAAAAGTGGATTCTTGATTACTGTTCAAAAGCAGATCAAGGAACTAAAGACTGGATTTTCGAGCAGTATGATACCACTTTGCTTAGCAATACGGTCCGTCCCCCGGGATACGGAGCTAGTTTGATACATATCAAAGATGAATCGCTATATCTTGGAGTAACTCTAAACAGTTTTGGTCATTGGTGTGCAGTTGATCCAATGCAGGGCGTTATGGCTGTACTTTCTATGGCTTCTCGGCGTTTAAGCGCACTGGGTTGCGAAGCTTCAGCAATTACCAACGGCTTAAATTTTGGAGATCCTCTAAAAGCTCATACTATGTGGGAATTTTCAGAAACTATCCAGGGCATGAAAAATTGGCTGGAGTTTTTTGATGTACCGGTCATTTCCGGAAACGTGAGTTTTTATAACGAGGGCGAAAACTCCCGCATATTTCCTACTCCTGTGATTGGCATGGTTGGACAAAGCAATGACCTTAGACCTCTCCCTGCAGTCTTGAAAGAAACAGGGTTATGCCTTGCAGTAGTGGGAAGCACAGAAAATGAGCGCTTCAGTTCAAAATCTTTGCCCCGTCTTGACCTTCAAAAAGAAAAAGATACCCAAAACATAGTCCGCACCTTGATAAAAGATGAAAAAATTCGGTTTTGTCGAAGCTTGGACGAAGGAGGGTTGATCAAAGCCATTCTTGGCATAATTGCCCAGGGATCTTGCGGTATATGCCTTGATCAAGATCTACCCATAGCACTTGATGCCTTTTTATGTAGCGAAAGTCATAGCCGGTTTCTGATTGCTTATCAAAGCTCCCTGGAAAATGATATTAAGCAACTGTTACTTCCAATTTCGTTAACTCCAATTGGAAAAACAAAAGACGACCCCTTCTTTGCAATCTCCACAATTCAGCTGAGTCTTGATTTACTTCGCCAAACCATGAAAAATGCCTTTAGCCAGTGGATGCAGGCAGGAATGATTCATACCACGGAGAAAAGCCAATGAAAAACTTAGCCATCATGATATCTGGAAGAGGAAGCAATCTGGAAGCCATTCTAAAAAAATGGAACTCAGGCTATTTTGAATGCTCCATTCCTTTGGTATTATCCAATAAACCTAATGTGATGGGGCTTCAAGTTGCAAAAAAATATGGTATTCCCACTTATGTCCTTGAAATCAATGCTTTTCCATCTAGAAAGGAATACGAAGCAGAACTCCTACGCATTTTAGAATTTCACTCCATCAATATGATTGTTTTGGCTGGATTTATGTCCATCCTTTCTCGGGAATTTATCACCCAATTTAACCAGGCCATTATCAATATTCATCCTTCGCTTCTTCCTGCCTTTCCAGGACTCAATGCCCAAAAGCGTACGCTGGAATATGGTTCCAAATTTGCCGGATGTACTGTTCATTTTGTTTCAGCAGAGGTAGATGGCGGACCAATCATCATCCAGGATGTTATTCCGGTTTTTGACGATGATACCGAAGAAACCCTAACCATGAGAATACTTGAAAGAGAACATCTTTTATTGCCTGAAGCAGTCAAGATAGTGGTTGAAGATCGATATCAAATTATTGGAAGAAGAGTGGTTATAGAAAAAGTATGATTAAGATAAAACGAGCTCTTGTCTCTGTTTATGATAAAACCGGCCTGGAAGAATTAGCTAAAAAACTACTTGAATATCAAGTAGACTTTGTTGCTACTCAAAGTACCTGCCATTTTCTTAAACAAAAAGGCATCCCCTGCACCCTGCTCTCTACAGAAACAGGATACCCTGAACTTATCCATGGTCGGGTAAAAACCCTACATCCAAAGATTTTTGGAGGCATATTAGCTCGAAACAAACATGGCGAAATGGAAGAAATCAATGCTTACGAAATTCCCAAAATCGATCTGGTGGTTGTAAATCTTTACCCTTTTATTGAATGCGCCCAAAAAACGGATGATCCTGAAGCTCTTACAGATGAGATTGATATTGGCGGAGTGGCTTTGTTAAGAGCTGCTGCAAAAAATTATTTTGATACGGTAGCCCTTCCTTCTCCTTCATATTACCAGGAGTTCATTGATCAATTTTTTTACAAGCTCAGGCATGATAGCACCCTGGTATAATTCTAATTGAT
>CAZMFK010000040.1:0-9523 GCA_964565545.1 uncultured Caldisericota bacterium
AAAAAAGCAATAAAGAGATCCGTACTTTACTTGATCAAGCAAAAGAACTCTTTGCAGCATTGCAAAACAAAGAGCGCCTTGACAAAGAATCTCACCAGATCATGGACCAATTGAAAGAAATTAGACAAGATATTGTTGAAAATGAAATCAAACTGGAAGAGATTGAAACTCTTCCGGGCATGGATGCACCAAATAATGAAAATATTTATGATGAATATGCTGTCATGGACAATGTATTTATTACTAAATACAAAAAGTATGGTATCATTTTGAAGGTTTTTGAAAAACAGAAAAAGGCTGAAGTCCAATTTGGGCAGTTAAGGCAGGTTTTTTCCTACAATCAAATAAAAAAAGTTGATCAGATGGAAACAACAGTAGATATTGATACCAGCTCTCTGGAGACCAGAGTTATTCATGATAAGATAAGCTTATTGGGAAAAAAAGTTGAAGAAGCTCTTGAGGAACTTGAAAAATATCTGGAAGATGCATATTTGGACAACAAAACTAGCGTTTTTATTCAGCATGGTCTGGGTACCGGAGCGTTAAAAGAAGCTATTCAAAATTACCTCAAAAAACACCCCTATGTTCGTAACTTTGATGATTGCGAACAAGTGACTGTTGTCCATTTTAAATAAAACACTTTTATCTTTGGTTTAAATTTTTTTAGATGATTTCTTTTAGCAATGAAACAGAAATTTTGCCAAATATGCCGTATTTATCAAATTCTTCAGGATTTCCTCGACCAATGCATTCTTTCCATTGTCGGTAGGATTTTCGGTTAGTAGGTTTTGCTTGACGATTAAATTGAAGAAAAAGAGTATCCTGATGGATGGTTTTAATTTTACATGCAGTGATGGTTAGTTGATCTTTCTCAATCGACATGATAGTTTGATGTTTAAATGTCAAACGTTTTATCAGATCAAGCTGATTCAGAAAATAAAGCTTATTTTTTCGCAAAAGCCAAATGTTAAAAAAATGGGAAGCATTCATGATGTGGAGATAACCATTGATATTTGCATCTATCAGCAAAAAAGGGCTTCCAAGCTCATCGTTTTTTTGGATTATCTGTTCCATGATAAATGTAAATAGTTTATTTGAGGTAGGTTTGGAGCATTTTAACCAATCTAAATAGTGAATATGCCAAAACTTTAATTTCTCAACGAATTCTTCGGATCTATTATCCAATTTCCCACTTATCGTTTTAGGTGATATTGCCAGTGTGAATGTGATAAAAGGAGCGAGACCATAGGCTAAAAGCAGTGAAAAATCTGATACATTGTCTTCTTTGGTTAAAGCTTGATAAAGAAAGACTAATTTATTCAGCTGATCACCTTTTTTTCTTTTTCCAAGTGTTTTTTTAAAAACTGTCCGGTGTGAGAATTCTTTGTCTGCATAATCTTTTCTGGGCTGCCTTGAGCAACAATCTTCCCTCCGAATTCTCCTCCGCCAGGACCCAGATCAACAATATAATCAGCACATTTTATCACATCCAATTGGTGCTCTATCACCATCACAGTGTTGCCCATATCCACCAAACGATTCAGCACATCCATCAGCATCTTGATATCTGCAAAATGCAAGCCAGTGGTTGGCTCATCAAGAATATATAAAGCCTTGCCTTCTGTTTTTTTGGACAACTCATAAGCAAGTTTTATTCGTTGAGCTTCTCCGCCTGATAATGTGGTTGAAGACTGCCCCAGTTTGATATATCCCAATCCAACGTCTTGAAGAAGCTTTAATTTGCGATGAGCAGATGGAAATCGAGAAAACAGGCTAATGGCTTCATCAACAGTCAATTCAAGTATTTCAGCTATATTAAGCCCTTTGAATCTTACTTCCAGGGTTTCCCGATTGAAGCGCTTTCCTTCGCATATTTCGCAAGGAACATAAACATCAGGAAGAAATTGCATCTCAACCTTTCTTAGTCCATCGCCCATGCATGCTTCGCATCTACCGCCTTTTACATTGAAACTGAATCTTCCCATTTTATAGCCACGGATTTTTGATTCAGGAAGGGATTCAAAAATTTTTCGGATTTCTGTCCATAGTCCAATATAAGTTGCTGGATTCGATCTGGGAGTTCTGCCTATTGGATTCTGGTCCACAATAATCAAACGTTCAATATATTCATCTCCTTCAATCTGACTAACTGCACCACGACCAGATCCTTTTCGCTGAATTTTAGCGTGTAGCTCATTAAACAAGATATCGTTTACCAAAGTGCTTTTCCCGGATCCTGAAACACCAGTGATGCAAATCAGTAAACCTAAGGGAAACTGAATATTCATATTGGAAATATTATTTGCATTCGCCCCAACGAGTTTAAGTTTTGCACCATTACCCTGCCTTCGTTTTTGAGGAGTTGCAATAAATTGTTTTCCTGAAAGAAATTGCCCAGTGACTGACCTGGGATTGCTTAAAACTTTTTTGACCGGTCCACTTACTACAACTTCTCCTCCATTTATTCCAGCCCCAGGACCAATATCAACAATATGGTCGGCATTAAGAATAGTTTCTTCATCATGTTCGACAACAATCACCGTGTTTCCAATATCTCTCAAATGCAGAAGGGTTTTCAGTAGCTTTTCGTTGTCACTGGGATGCAGGCCAATGCTTGGTTCGTCCAATACATACATCACGCCTACCAGACCAGATCCAACCTGAGAGGCCAATCGAAGCCGCTGAGCTTCTCCTCCGGAAAGAGTGGCTGATTCGCGACCCAGATTTAAGTAATCCAATCCAACGTTAATAATGAATGAAAGGCGCAGAGAGATTTCTTTAATGATACGTTGAGCAATAATCCATTGGGTTTCAGTAAAACGAAGTTCTTCGATAAATTGTTTTAAATTTCGCAAAGAAAGCTGGCACATTTGATCAATACTTATATTCTGTATCGTCACAGCAAGTGCTTCAGGTTTAAGACGTTTTCCGAGACACTGAGGGCAGGTATTTTTATTCATGAGCTTTTCATACTCAACAAGCATCACATCAGAGTTAGTTTCTCTGTATCTCCTGTCAACCATTCGCAAGATACCTTCAAAGTGATCGTCGCCCAGCATCAGCGCCTTTTTGGTTGAATTTTTCAATTCCTGGTAAGGAGTATGTGCATTATCCTGGTAACGCTTTAAAGTCTTTTCGATCCACTGGAGCGCAAAACTGTCAGCAATATTCCTAAATCCAGGCACTTTGATTGCTCCCTGGTAGATGCTTAATGATTTGTCCGGAACTACCAAATGCTCATCAACTACTTTCACAACACCCAGACCATCACATTTAGTACAAGCGCCCATGGGATTGTTGAACGAAAAAAGCCGCGGTTCCATGGGTGGCAGGTGAATATTGCACTTTAAACAGGCATAGACTTCGGAAAGGAGCTTGGATTCTTCTTTGCCCTGTTGTAAATATCGGATTTCCACCAATCCCTGGCTAAGCTTCATGGCCTGTTCCATTGCTTCAGCTAATCGGGATCTTTCTTCTGTTGAAACAACCACTCTGTCCATTACAATGGATATGGAATGCTTTTTATTTTTATCCAGTTCAGGCACATCGTCAAGCTCGTGCATTATTCCATTTATTATTGCTCGGATATAACCTTTTTTTTGTAAATCAAGAAACAAGTTTTTGAATTCTCCCTTTTTTTGCATAATCGCAGGAGAACAAATCGTAATCATTTGACCTTTAAAGCGTTTTAACAAATCATTCAGCATTTCGTCAATGCTTTGATTTTTGATTTCTTCGCCACATTTTGGGCAATGAGGTGTTCCAGTCCTGGCGTATAAAAGTCGTAAATAATCATAAATTTCGGTCATGGTGCCAACGGTAGATCTGGGATTACGAGATCCAGCATGCTGAGTGATAGCAATTGTAGGAGACAGTCCTTCGATGTCATCCACATCTGGTTTTTTTATTTCACCAATAAACTGCCTGGCATAAGTTGAAAGCGATTCTAGATATCTTCGTTGCCCTTCAGCATATAAAGTATCAAAGGCAAGAGAAGATTTGCCTGACCCCGATAATCCGGTGATAACGATTAACTTATCGCGGGGAAGCTCCAGGGTGATATTTTTTAAATTATGAACTTTGGCTCCCCTGATGATAATATTCGAGGTGCTCATTAGTTAGATGGCGATTCTTTAATTAAATCCCGATGTTTCTGACAAGCGTTGACAAAGGCAGTAAAAATAGGTTCTGAGCGAGTGGGTCGCGATAGATATTCGGGATGGAACTGGCATCCAATGAAAAAAGGATGATTTTTCAGCTCAAGGATTTCAACCAGGTTCTTTTCTTGGTATATACCTGAAAAAACCATTTGAGCGCTTTCAAAACGAGTTTTAAACATATTATTAAATTCATACCGGTGACGATGTCTCTGATTTATTTCTTGTGATTGATAAATATGATGTGCCAGGCTATTATGGGCAATTTTGCAGTTAAAAAGCCCCAGTCTCATACTGGCTCCCTTCTGAGTGGTTTGTTTTTGCTCAGGCATTAAATCTATCACAGGATAAGGAGTTCCTGGATCAAATTCAGTAGAGTTGGCATGCATAAAACGAAGGCAATTTCGGGCAAAATCAATAACAGCAATTTGAAGACCCAGACAGATGCCAAAATAAGGAACTTGATTTTCCCTGGCATATTTGGAAGCCAATATCATTCCCTCAACTCCTCTTTTTCCAAAACCTCCAGGAATCAGAATTCCATCATACTTATGAAGAATATCTTCAGGGGAGGTGTTTTCCAGGCTTTCTGAGGCTATCCAGTGAATATTGACCTTGACCTTATTTGGGATTTGGGCATGCTTCAGAGCTTCAACAAGTGAAATGTAAGCATCACACATAGTCGTATATTTTCCAACAATCGCGATGTCAAGGGATTTATCAAGAATATTCATGATATTTACAGTTCTTTCCCACTCATCTAGTTGGCTGGGGCGATCTTGCAACTGGCAAAGATCAAGGAGAGCTTTGCATATACCCTCTTTTTCAATCATCAGAGGTACTTCATAGATATTACCGACATCCAAAACAGAAAAAACCATATCTTTATCTACATCACAGAAAAGCGATATCTTTTCCCGGATTTCATTATTTATGGCAATGTCTGATCGACAAGCGATAATATCAGGCTGAATACCTACCTTTCTCAGCTCCGCAACGCTATGCTGGGTGGGCTTGGTTTTAAGCTCCCCGGTTGACTTAAGATGAGGAAGATATGTTAAATGCAAAATAATGACTTCATTTTGAGGATGTTCGTTTTTAAACTCGCGGATAGCTTCTAAAAAAGGCAATCCTTCGATATCTCCAACCGTTCCACCAACTTCTCCAAGAACAATATCCGGATTTTCAGCTTCTTCCAATTGTAAAATTCGCTTTTTGATCTCGTTGGTTAAATGAGGAATCACTTGAACAGTTGCGCCAAGAAAGTCTCCTTTTCTTTCCATCGAAATTACACTTGAATAGACTGAACCCGAAGTAACATTGCTCAATCGGGTGAGATTAGTGTCAAGAAATCGTTCGTAGTGTCCCAGATCCAGATCAGTTTCTGCTCCGTCGTTGGTTACAAATACTTCCCCGTGTTGATAAGGGTTTTGAAGTCCTGCATCAACATTAAGGTAAGGATCAAATTTAACGATGGATACCTTGTAGCCTTTTGATTTGAGTACACGACCAATGGATGAAGACAAAATGCCTTTTCCCAAAGATGACATGACTCCACCAATAATAAAAATAAATTTTGCACTCATGGTATCCTCCAAATTAAATTTTGCTATCCATATTTATAACTTATTCTTCGTTGAATTGCCAAACGAATTAATTCTTCAATCAAAGCACTATAAGAGAGTCCGGTAGCTTCCCATAGTTTTGGATACATGCTAATTTCAGTAAAGCCAGGAATGGTGTTAATTTCATTAAAAAACAAACGATGACTATCTTTTTCAAGGAAAAAATCAACTCGTGCCATTCCATAGCACCGAAGCTGCTTAAAAATGAATAATGCTTGCTCTTGAATCTGAGATATTGCCAAGGAAGGTAATTGAGCAGGGATTACCAAACGAGTTGAATCTTCAATATATTTGGCTTCATAATCATAGAATTCTCGTTTTGGGATAATTTCTCCAGGTAACGAAGATTTGACATTTTCATAATCTCCCAATACGCTACATTCGATTTCTCGCCCATTGATACTTTGTTCAGCTATTATTTCACGATCATGCTCAAAGGCAAGAAGAATAGCTTGATCAAGATCTTCTGGCTTTTTACATTTACTGATACCTATACTGGAACCACCATGGACAGGCTTTATAAAAACCGGAAAAACAAAATTTTCAAGAATGTTCGATTTGATCTCAGCAAGGGAAGAGTCGGAAAAAAAATTAGCATAAGGCACCTGTTGCACAAAAGTATTGTGCAAAAGAATTTTGCTGACGTATTTATTCATACCAATGCAGGATCCTTCTACATTGCTTCCCACATAAGGAATTCGTAGGGTGTCAAAATAACCTTGCATCCAGCCATCCTTACCCCCTGCACCGTGCAAAACCGGAAACACTACGTCAATCTGCTGGAATTCATTCATGTAAATAAAACCTTTGGACCCATTGCGAGAGACAAAATAAAGCGAATTTTCAGCAGAGGGCACTGTTTTTATCTGGGAAAATTGTGAAGGATCCAGCAGGGTCATTACGCCCGAAGAGTGGATTCCAACTAGATGAACCTGATATCGAGATGGATCTAGATGCTGAACAATAGATTTTGCAGAAATTACTGAAATTTCATGCTCAGAAGAAATGCCCCCAAAAACAACTGCAATTTCTGTTTTCATATTACCTCGCTTACTTTTAACTTTTGCTTTACCATAGGAATAAATAAATCATTATAGTAATTATTTTCAAAAGGAATGGAAGTATCAATATGAATTGTTGGAAATCCCAATTTTCTGGCTGTTAAAATGTTGTTTTTCATATCATCAATAAATAAAGTTTCATGAGGTAAAATCCCAGTATGGTGAATCACCTTTCTAAATGCTTTTTCATAAGGTTTGCCTTCAAAAGCAGTAAAATAAATATCAAAAACTTCTTCTACCCATTCTTCAATTCCTAACAAACGAATTACCTTGCTGGCATAAAAACCGGGGGCATTGGTGAAAATAAACAATTTTCCTTGAAGGTGTTCTTTAATAAAATTAGTTAAATATAAATCCTCCACGATATATTGATCAAGAGGAATATCATGAGTGCAGTTTAAGAAATCATTGGCATCTATCTGGTGATGCAGAATTAGTCCTAAAAGCGTACTGCCATAGGTTCGAATAAAGCTTTTTCGAATTTGATTTACCTTGTTTTGAGCGACGTTAAGGTTTATAGATATGTAGTCATTCATTTTTTCATTAATATGATGATATAATCCATTATCATATGGGTATAAGCAATTATCCAAATCAACCAGCCAATCACGAATCATGCCTTAACCTTTCTGATTTTTGATTAAACAAAATATACTTCGCATTTCGTTTGACAGTATATAATATACACCATAAGGCAGCATAAAATAGAGGAAGTGGCCAAATGAATGATAAACCACTGCATGATGTTAAAGTATTGGATTTGACCAGAGTATTGGCTGGTCCAACTGCAACCATGATTTTAGGTGACCTGGGAGCGGATGTAATTAAAGTAGAAAATCCTTCTTCAGGTGACGAAACTAGACAATGGGGACCTCCTTTTCAGGATGGAGAAAGCGCTTATTTTTTCTGTGCTAACAGAAATAAGCGTTCTATTGCGATTGATTTAAAAAAACCTTCGTCAAAAATTATTCTCCAGCGACTTACTCGTTTTTCAGATGTAGTTATAATGAACTATCCGTTGAAACACCTGGAAAAGCTTGATTTAACTGAAGAATGGTTTAGAAGTATCCGTGCAGATATCATATGGGCTAACATTTCAGGCTTCGGATTGCACGGATCCCGCAAAAATGAAGCGGGGTATGACATCATGATTCAGGGTTTGAGTGGGTTGATGAGTATCACGGGAGAACCAGATAGAGAGCCTATGAAGGTTGGAGTAGCCATAGCAGATGTTTTAACTGCTCTTTATACAGTTATAGCTGTTGTTTCAGCTTTATATCAGCGCAAAAATAAAACTTTGGGCTGTGCAATTGATAATTCCCTGCTGGAATGTACGATGGCTAGTTTAGCAAATGTTGCCAGTGCATATTTGATGAACAAAAAAAATCCTGAACGTTATGGCAACCAGCATCCCAACATTGTTCCATATCAAGTATTCCAAGCCAAAGATCAATATTTTATTTTGGCAGTTGGAAATGATAATCAATGGCAAAAAACATGCCTGGTTCTTCAACGAGACGATCTGGCACAAAACCCCGATTATGCATCTAACCAGTTAAGAGTGATAAATAGAGAGAAACTGATCCCATTGCTTTCTGATGTTTTTTTATTATGGAATGTCGAAGATTTGTTGAACGAGCTTAAGCTAAATGGAGTGCCCTGTGGTTTGGTAAGGACTCTACCTGAAGCATTTTCTGACCCTTTATTGATGGAAAGAAATTTTGTGCAATCCCTTAATCATCCCAAAGCTGGAACGATTGAATTAACTGTAAATCCCATCCGCTATTCCCATGTTGACTTGGAAATTTATCGTCCCCCTCCTCTTTTGGGGGAGCATAGTAGAGAAATTTTGAAAGAAGTAAATTTTACTCCGGAAGAAATCAATACTTTTTTTAAAGAGCAAATTGTTCGATAGGCGTATACTTTTTATTGCATTAGTATCTTTTTTTTATAGACTAATGAGAACAATGCTCAGGAGGATATTATGAATTACTCGCAAAAAATTGTTAAAGAAACCCTAACTTTTGATGATGTATTATTGATTCCCGACCATTCTGCCGCACTTCCTAAAGACGTATCTTTGGACACCCGCCTTACTTCCTTAATCAAGCTCCAAATTCCTATAGTCAGCGCTGCAATGGACCGAGTTACAGAGTCCCGTTTAGCAATTGATCTTGCTAGACAGGGGGGTATTGGAATAATCCACAAAAGCATGAGTCCAGATAAACAAGCCCAGGAAATAGATCGGGTCAAACGATCTGAAAGTGGATTAATTACTGATCCTGTTACTCTTAACGAAACTGCAACGGTTCGAGATGCCCTGGGTCTGATGGAGCGATTTCACATATCTGGAGTTCCCATAGTTCGTGGAGAAAAACTGGTAGGCATTCTTACTAACAGAGATATCCGCTTTGTGAGTGATTTTGATCAATTAGTTACAGAAGTAATGACTAAAGAGCATTTAATTACTGCTCCCGTTGGTACATCAATAGATGATGCCAAAAACATCCTTAAAAACCATAAAGTCGAAAAACTACTTATTGTTGATAATCAAAACAATTTAAAAGGCCTGCTGACAATTAAGGATATTAACAAAAAGCTTCAGTATCCTGATGCATGCAAAGATGAGTTGGGCCGCCTTCGGGTAGGAGCAGCTGTGTCCCGCTCTTCTGATGTTTAT
>CAZMFK010000041.1:0-9460 GCA_964565545.1 uncultured Caldisericota bacterium
TTATGCTTAAAGGATGTATCTCTGGGGTAATCTCTTCTGAAATGCACCGAAAGCCCATTATACTGGTTACAGTTATGAAAAGCGTGGAATAAAGTTATATAATAATAATCAGTACAGGAGGTTGTGATGACTAAATATTTCATTCGTGCAGCCATCATTGCTGCCCTGTATGCTGCCCTATCACTTATCTTCCATCCCATCAGCTTTAACCAGATTCAAGTGAGAATATCTGAAAGCCTTGCCATTTTGCCCTTCTTTTTTCCGGAAGCCATCTGGGGGCTTACCATAGGATGCGTTTTAGCTAATCTCAGCTCTCCCTTTGGTTGGGTGGATATTCTTTTTGGTTCACTGTGCACTCTAATAGCTGCCCTACTGACCTATCAGCTCAGACACACCAAAAAACCCTGGCTGGGACTTATCCCTCCTGTCCTCATCAATGCTTTTGGCGTTGGGCTCTATGTATCCATTCTAACGCGGGAGCCTCCATCATTTCAATGGCTTTACTACCTTTCCATCGTTTTATTTATTGCGATGGGCCAGATCATCTCTGTCGGTGGAGGGGGCAGCCTGCTGATTCACTTTATTCATAAATACAAGGAGAAATTGGTATGAAAATCGGTATTGCGCAGATTGCTCCGGTATTTGGCCATTGGGAAGCAAATGTTCGAAAACACAAAGAGTATATCCAGCTCGCCCAATCCAACCACATTGACCTTCTTGTTTTTCCGGAAATGTCGCTCACAGGATACAGCTTGAAGGATGCAGTGAGTGAAGTTGCCCTTTCGCTGGATGATCCAAGAATCAATGAGTTCAGCGAGTTGTCAGCTTCGATTGACATTGTGGCAGGTTTTGCTGAATTGATTCCAGGCAAAGGCTTTGCCATTTCCTCCGCTTACTTTCACCAGGGCTATTTACTGCATGTGCACCGAAAAGTGTACCTGCCCATCAACGGCATGTTTGACGATTTAAAGGATTTTCGCTCAGGAGATTCAATCCGGGCTTTTCCGGTTAGAGAGTGGAACTGTGGAATCTTGATCTGTCGAGATATCTGGCATATGGATGCCGTGCAGGCGCTGGCCTTTCAAAATACCCAACTCCTTATCGCCCCTTCTGCAGTGCCATTGCGCAGTATCGGACCCACGGGTCCCAATATCCATGCTTTCATGAAAAGAACCGCCCAATCCTATGCAGAGCACCATACCCTTTATTTTATCTATGCCAATCGAGTCGGATTTGAAGAAGGCATTTGCTTCTATGGCGGAAGCATGATCGCTGATCCGTTTGGGCAAGTGATAGCCCAGGGCGGTTTTTTGGAGGAAGAGCTGATAGTAGCTGAGGTATCCATGGATGAAATCCATCGTCGGATTTCGTGCATATCGCTCAAACACGAAGAAAACCCTTCCCTGCTCTTAACTTCTTTGGATGAGGAGGAACTGCAATGACAAGCTTCAAGCTCCCGGATATGGATTATGCTTTTACCCAAAGAGTTATTTGCTCCTTTATCAGCCAGGAGGCAGAAAAATACCAGTTCAAAGGAGGCGTCGTGGCTCTTTCGGGAGGCCTGGATTCTTCGCTGGTGGCTGTCTTGAGCCATATTGCCCTGCAAGGCCGAATAGCCCTCCTGTTTATGCCCTATGGAAAACAGGATCAAGCCGAAGCAGATGCCCAGGCAGTGGCATCCATGCTCCAAATCCCCCTGGAAAGCTACAATATTGGCCCTGTTACCGACCAGCTTTGCGAAAATCGTCAGATAAAGGATCCTCGACGCAAAGGCAATATTATGGCACGCCTTCGAATGAACCTCCTCTTTGATGTCAGTGCCAGAGATGGACTGATGGTCATTGGCACCAGCAATAAATCCGAGCTCCTCACCGGCTATTCCACCTGGTTTGGAGACAGCGCTGCCTGCATCATGCCTATAGGGGACTTGTACAAAACCCAGGCAAGAGCCTTGGCTTATCATTGCCATCTGCCTGAAAGCATCCTTACAAAAGCCCCCTCAGCCGAACTTTGGGAAGGCCAGACCGATGAAGACGAAATGGGCATTTCCTATGAGATTTTGGATCAAATCCTTTATCATTGGATAGATCAGCGACACGCTATTCAAAGTCTTATTGACAAAGGTTTTGACTCAAAGCAAGTGCATCAGGTGGCAAAGCGCTGCAGAAAAGCTTTATACAAGCACAAATTGCCCATCATATGCAAAATCTCCGACAGGACCATCGGGTTGGACTATCGGCTTTCCAAAGAAACCATGAATATGCCCGAAGGGCTCAAGCAGGATTAGCCATGGAATACTCCTACAGTCGCATCAACACCTACGACAACTGCCCCCGCCAATACCAATACCGTTATATCGACAAAATCAAACCTCCCGTTGAGCTTAAAACCATTGAGGCCTTTATGGGCAATTGCATTCATGAAGTGCTAAAAGACTTTTACCAGAACATCAGCTTCCAGCGAATTCCCCAAAAGTCAGAGCTTTTGGACAATTTCAAGCAAAACTGGGAAAGCCAATGGTCAGAAGACATCACCATCATGAAAATGAAATTGACTCCAAATCACTATTTCGTGACTGGCCAAAAAGCCCTGGATCAATATTATGAGCGAAATTATCCTTTTCAAAACATCAACAGTCTCGGGCTGGAAAAAAAGTTTCGCTTTACTGTTGGAAAATACTCCTTTATGGGGATCATTGACCGTTTAAACCTTACTCCGGAAGGCATATACGAAATTCACGACTACAAAACATCAGGGTCCCTACCCACCTACCCCGAAGCAGAAAAAGACCTCCAATTGGCCCTGTACCAGCTATCCCTCCGCTATCATTTTCCAGATGCCAATCAAATAAGGCTCCTATGGCACTACCTGCTTTTTGATAAATCCTGGAGTTTGGAGCTTGACCCAGAGCAACTACAGCAAAAAGAGCAGGAAATCATACAAAAGGTTTTTGCCATCGAAAGCGATCACCGTTTTGAGCCAAAACCTTCCGGCCTATGCCCCTGGTGCAATTTTCAGGATATATGCCCTACCACAAGCCATGCACGATATCTAAAAGCAGCCGAAAACATGAGTGAAGACGATGGCTTCGAAATGGTGGGGGCTTATGCCAGGCTATGCCATGAATACAAGGAAAAAAAATCATTACTGGACCAAGTCAAGGCAGAAAAAGAAGAGCTGGAAAAACAGATGCTCGAATATGCCAAATTGAAAGAATATAAAGTCATTCAGGGTA
This sequence comes from uncultured Caldisericota bacterium, assembly GCA_964565545.1. Lineage (GTDB taxonomy): Bacteria > Caldisericota > Caldisericia > UBA6126 > UBA6126 > T3SED10-260. The sequence continues at coordinate 3,236 of CAZMFK010000041.1, forward strand.
AAAAATGGGCCGTGCAAATCAAAGAGAAAATCAGCTACCGCTTTCCTGACTCAAAAGATCCCGCCCGAGCAGAGCTCGAAGCTTTGATTGACCAGCACCAGCTTTGGAAAGAAGCTTCCATGATTCACTCCTCCAGGTTGAACAAGCTCATTGGGCAGGCTTCCACTCCCGAAGATATCCGCCAGGAACTTTTAGCTCTAAGCAGTCTGGAGGTCAAGGCAAGCTTCAAATGGCTTACCCCTTCTGAAGACGATTCAAGCCAGGAAGAAGAAGGAGAGCAGTCAACTTAAAAAGTTTGACAATTTATCATATTCAGCTATTTTTTCTAAAGTTCTATTTTTATAGATGTGGATATTGAAATGGAGGTAACAAAAATGAGAAAAAACTGGATTTACCTGGTATTAGTCATGGCTCTGTTTTTCAGCGCCTGCAAAACAACGCCCAAAAATACTCAGGAATCATCGCCGGATACTCCCCCGAGGGTACCGCCGGTAGCTCAATTGGATGAACGAAAGGAGCCAGAAGTGAGAGAGCCAGGACCAAGCATGCCCAGTGCTGAAGAAATCGAACAAATGAAAAATGAAATTATCGTTTTGGATACCGATGAAGGTATTATCAAGATTCAGCTCTACCCAGAAGCTGCGCCAATGACTTGTTTTAATTTTAGAAATCTGGTGGAAGATGGCTTTTATGATGGCATCATATTTCATCGCGTAATCAAAGATTTTATGATACAGAGCGGTGGAGAGACCCCCAACATGCCCAAAAGATTGCCCTATCAATTTAAGGATGAAATCAATCCTGAAGCCCTGGGTCTGGACAATATCCAAATTTCCAATCTTCAGGGTAGGGGATACCAATTTGACTATTCCCTGCCTTCCGTGCGATTGGATTATGGCATAGTCGCCATGGCCAATGCAGGGGCCAACACCAACGGTTCGCAATTTTTCATCATCACCAAATCAGATGGCACTGAATGGCTCAACGGAGCTCATACTGGATTCGGAAAGGTAGTTGAAGGGATGGATGTCGTGATGAAGATTTCCCAAACCCAAACCAGCGGAGAACCTCATGATCGACCGATCATCAACATTATGATTCGCAGGGCTACGATAACCGAAAAATAAGATGGCGGATAAATGCTACGCATTAGTAGTGAATCCCATTGCAGGCGGGGGCTTTCCATTGCGATTTCTTCCCGAGCTCTTATCCCGCCTCGATGAAAACCATGCCGAATATGAAGTGCTAAACACTACCCATTCAGGCCACGCAGAGGAGTTAGCCCGTCAGCATGCTCAAGCAGGCACCATCGTGGTAGCCATTGGCGGAGACGGCACTGTTAATGAAGTTTTAAGGGGAGTCCTGGGCTCCCCTTCTTTTTTAGGAATTTGCCCCTGTGGCTCAGGCAACGACATAGCCCAATCGCTGGGAATCAGCAGAAAAAACGCCATTCAGACTTTGTTGGATGGCACTCCGGAGCATGTCTCCGTCGGCATGGTGAACGATCACCCTTTCCTGGGAGTAGCATCGTGCGGACTGGATACCGAAGTCAATTGCAAGGCCAATCAAATCCCGCGCATCATAAAAGGGCCCTTGCTTTATACCGTGGCTCTGCTGTGGGCTTTGATCACATTCAAAGCGGTCAAGATTGAAGTCAGCCTGCCAGACAGTTCTTTTAGCGAAGAAATCATGCTTCTGGCAGTAGGTCAGGGGGATCGCTACGGCGGAGGGATGAAAATCACCCCCAAAGCCCTTCGCGAAGATGGCCTGCTCGATCTTTGCCTGGTCCAAAAAATCAGCAAATGGCAGTTACTGACTATTTTTCCCAAAGTTTTTTCAGGAAACCATATCTACCATCCCAAAGTCAGGTATTACCAAACTCCGGAATTGCTTATCCAGGGCACTGGAGATGTATATGCCGATGGAGACAGGAAAACGCAGTTGCCTGCCAGGTATGAGATTCGTTCCGATTTGCTCTCGGTTATTCTGCCTTCAACGCATCCAAATTGAGCTTTTCAAAATAAAATTCACCGGTTTCAAAGTTTTTTCGAGCAAAGTAGTCGAACCCGCAAGCACTTAAATACGCTACCATCGTTTCAAAATTTCTGCCCAAACTAGATAATGCATGCCCATCGCTACCCAAAGTCACAATCTCGCCACCCAGCTCTTTATACCGCTTCAATATATACATCGGGGGATGAGGCCTTCCCAGCCGGTGCAGTCCCTTGGCGTTGATTTCAATACCTTTTCTTCTTTTTACCAACAGTTCCAGCATAGCATCCTTTTGATCATCCCAGGCCACAAAATCTTCCTCGCTGATAGGCTGGTAGCGAAGCAAATAATCCATATGCCCCAGTACATCATAAGTTTTCATAATACGCACGTTATAAAACCAGGTCTCCCAGTATTTTTTTAAAATAAAGGGAATATCATACAATTTAGTCAGGATAGGACTGCAAAAGCCAATATGCTCAAACTGGTGGACCGACAAGACAATAAAATCCCAGGAGTAGGGATGAATGTAGTTTTCAGTGGCAAGAAGGTTTTTGGGGTGTACGCCCACTTCCAGCCCAATACCGATGGATATGTCGGGATAATCCCATCGCGCAGAGGCCAAATCGGTTCGATAAGCAGCCAGGTCGAGGGGGACAGCGCCTTTGTCTTCCACATCCAGGTCCAGGTGATCAGTAAAGACAATTTCGCTGATCCCTTTTTCCCGACAGCATTCCAGAGCTTTCCTGACCTTCATCCCGCTATCGGGAGACCAGGTGGAATGGACATGGTAGTCAACTTTTACCATTCACTTTTACCCTTGAGCGTATCCATAATCATCATATAAAATATTATACTTAATTTTAAACAAAGCATAGTGTTGTATATTAAGTTTTAGGCGGAGGAGGGGGAGGTTAAGAAAAATTGTAATGTCGTAAACATATTGATAATCAAATTATTGAAATTAAAAAATAAAAAAATATACTATCCACTATCGAGTCATGTGAATGTTTCATTTCAAGCGAAAGGCGGAGATTTGAATCATAGCAATGTGCTCAGAATATTATATTTAAAAAAATTTCATTACCCAAGTCAACATGCAAATTTAAGCTTTGTTAGATTTATCATAAAATTTATATTCATTGAAACTAAAGAATTAAATGAAATATGGATTTGATATATGCAAAATGAAAATATTTAAAGGGTCAAAATTTGGCCCTCATCGATGGTAAAATATTACAATATGAGAATAAAATTATGCTACGAGAAGATTGATGGCAACAATATTTCAATTCCTGCACATTACAACTATGATTTGCAGGGACTTATATACAACACTCTTTCCGACCATATAGCCACCAAACTCCACGATCAGGGCTATCAATTCGGGGCAAGAAAATTTAAGCTTTTCCATTTTTCCCGAATACTGGAATATGGAAAATTTATTGCCAAAACCAGTACCCAAAAATACCTGCAGTACGGTAGTAAAATCTCTTTTTACTTTTCCTCCCCTATGGACGGAATAGTGGAAAACCTGGGGGAACAAGCTTTTAGAAAAAGAGAATTTCGCCTTTACAATCAAAACCTTTATCTATCGAGCCTTGAGGTGGAAACACCACCGAGATTGAACTCTCTCATTCATATAAAAATGCTCAGTCCCATGACGGTATATAGCACCCTGGAAAAACCAGATGGAAGCAAGATCACGCATTATTATCATCCGCAAGACCAAGAGTTTAATGACTCCATTCTACTTAATGTGCGTAAAAAATATCAATTAATCCACAACAAGTCTGCTGAAAATCTAACATTTTCAATAGTTCCGCTCTATGTGTCCTACAAGCAAAACCACTCTGTTGTATTTTTTAAAGATGTTCCTGTTGAGGCATGGAGTGGGATTTATAAAGTCTGTGGCGACCTGGAGCTCATACAAGCTAGCTATGAAAGCGGACTCGGTAGCAAAAACTCAGCAGGATTTGGAATGTGGGAGCTTTGGAAAGGAGAGGGAAGATGAATCTACCGCAATTGACTAAAATTATTGGAGAACAGTTAGAAGATACAAACCAGAATGATAATTCAAGCCTTTACAGTTTAGTTGATACAAAAATTCTAAAGTCTATTAAAAATGAAGAGCAGGGGTTTGCTGTATACTTAGTTTTTGATTTTGATTCAGATAGAGTTTTCTTTGAAATTGCTCCAGAAAAGGTGACTGAGGAATTTCTAAAAAATTATTATTATTTTGGTAATAACTCTGGCGCTAGTCTCCAATATTATCTGGCTCGGAGTGTTAACTCATTACACTTTTTGTTTGGATCAATTTTTAGCAATTTAATAATTAAATTAAACAAACATGGAATGCAAAAAAGTGAATTAGCTAATCTGATAGAACAACTTCAAGAAAAAGAACTTATTACCACTGAGCCATCATATAAAAACTTATGTATCAACCTAGAAAAGTTCAAAACAGACAAGGTAAAGTATTCCGAAAAAAGTCTAAAAATTGACGAACAAGTAATCTCCTATGAAAGCTTCATAAGAAAACAAATTAATGAAATAAACAAAACAAACAAATTATTAGTTGTTATTCCAGCAATTAAAGAAAACAATGTGACGACATTTCTATCAAAACAACCAGACTATTTAAAACTTGTAAAGATTGAGAATAATTTAACTGACTGTGCAAATGAAAAGGAAGCAGATCGAAAGGAAGGTAGAGTATGTTACATTTGTCACCAAAATAAATTGGACGTAAAAAGTGAACAATATACTACAACATTCCATCGGTCTAGAATTAATAAAGTCTTTACAACAACAACTAAAAATTCATCATATTATTCTATGAAGTTTGGGAATTATGACTCAAATTATTCATTTTGCAACGATTGTTTTAAATCTCTTCTTCGTGGTGAAGGATTGATCACAGACTTATTAACCAGTCGAATAGCAGGAGAAAGAGTTTACATAATTCCAGAAGGTCTAGTAAGAGATTTTTCATATGAGTATACTGATTTTAAGAAATTTATTGATTTAGCTTTTAAAAATACAGCAAACGAATGGTTAAAAGAGCTAGATATCAGTGGATGTGAATTATTTGGTGGCACATCAAATTATTCAATAAATTTTGTTTTTTACCAAACAGATGGAAAATCTTTTTCCGTGTTAGAAACTATTGAAGACGTTGAGCCAAGTTTTTTTAAAAAAATCGTTGAGTTATTTGAAAAGCATTCCAGTCTGCTTAAGATGAAGTATTCATTTTCTCTCGGTTCAGTTTATCGTATGATACCAGTAAAAGCAGATAAAAAGAACAGACAATTGGATATTGTTCGAGTTCTTTCGATGTTTAAATCTCTTCTGTTAAGAGAGCTTATTAATACTGATGTTTTATTTACGTATGCTGTTGAATCTCTTGAAAAAGGAATCAACCAGATCAATAAAAAAGATCAGAATAACAGCTCATATAAAAATCTTGGATGGAAAAAATACTTGAACAAGAACGATTCATCTATGGATTTCTACATTAAAAACTTGATCGATAACTTTTTTGTTTTAATTAGTACATGTAATGATCTAAATATTTTAACGTACTATTCATCAGTTAAAAGGAGGGTGCTAGTGGAAGTGGAACCATTAATTACATTTTCAGATCAAGTCAACGAATCAATCAAGGAAATGGAGGAGTTTTTATTATCTCAAAAATATCCAGACGAAGCAAAATCATTATTTTTTCTGGGCACGTTAGTTAACAGAGTTGCTGTGGCGCAAATGCAAAAAGAACATAAGACAAAACCAATTTTAAAAAAAATTCAGTTCCAAGGGATGAGTATTTCTGAAATTAATAGGTTGTACAATGATGTGGTTGAAAAACTACGCCAATACAATAAAATCACAATCTTTACTGAAGGATTAATGAATCGCTACCATGCATATCATGGGTCATACGAAGAACAATGGCAGTTAAGTGAAACAGCAAATGTTTTCTATTTGATGTCTGGGTATGCTTATATGGTAGGCAGAAAAGCACCTGATTTGTCAAAGAAAGAGCAAGATGTCATGCAAGAGAATCTAAACAACACTGAAGACGATCAAAATGAAATGAATTATGAGGAGGAAAAGTAAATGGAATTTTTGAAAAATAACTGTGATTTTTTGTTTTTGTTCCAAGCAACTTTAACAAATCCAAATGGTGATCCTGACCAGGAAAACAAACCAAGAATGGATTATGAAACAAAAACT
>CAZMFK010000042.1:0-9335 GCA_964565545.1 uncultured Caldisericota bacterium
CTGGGCGGAAGTTCAGTTGGGAGCTATCCTGGATCAGATTTTAAACTCCAACCAATATGAACGCAATGTGGCTATCAAACCTGATGCTCTGGAGCGGGTTGAATTTGCCGTACGTCTACCAGGCCCAAAGAATGATCCCAAAGCTTGCATATGGTTGCCAATTGATTCCAAATTTCCTCAGGAGGACTACCTGAGAGTGCAAGAAGCTTCTGAAAAATCTGACCTGGAAGCCTTGAACAGAGCTTGTGATAACTTGGCGCGTACGATCCGCCTTGCTGCTGGGGAAATATCTGAAAAATATATCTACCCTCCTTTTTCTACGGATTTTGCCATCATGTTTCTTGCTACTGAGGGCCTTTATGCTGAAGTGTTGCGGCAACCCTCCCTGATTGATGACTTACAGCAGAAACATCGTGTTATCGTGGCAGGTCCGACCACTCTGGCAGCTATCCTTAACAGTCTTCGCATGGGGTTCCAGACTTTGGCTATTGAACAACGAGCTACGGAAGTATGGAGAGTTCTGGGAGCTATTAAAGCCGAGTTTGGCAAATTTGGCGATGTACTTGACAAGGTTAAACGTCAACTTCACACTGCCAGCTGTACCATCGAAAAGACAGGAGCCCGGACCCGAGCGATAGAAAAAAAGCTTCATTCGGTAGAACAACTCAATGAGAATGAAGCTGAAGAGATATTGTCCATTTCTGCATTTGAAGATTTGATTGATAATGAAAGCGATAAAGCTTGATTTTAGCTTGATTTAATAAATAATGTAAATGAAATTATATTAATTTTAGTTTGACGCATCAAAATTAAAATGGAGGTTGATTAAAAGATGAAGAAGTTCGTATCTTTTGCAGCAGTTCTGATGATGATTTTTGTAATGGCAGCCTGTGGAGGAGGGAAAACTGATAACAGTTCTCCCCAAGAACAGGAAAAAGCCACAGGAACTCTTTTTGAAGGCGAATTTATGTCCTTCCGATACTCAGACGATTGGGTAGTAACTGAGAGTGAAAACAAAGATATGATTAATGTGGAAAAAAAGAACTTAACCGGACCCACCCTATATGTACTTATTAAAGCTACCAAAGATAGCTTCAAAACAGCTGAAGAAGCAGTAGTGGACTTTGCTGAAACTTATGATGGCACTCCTGCAGAAAAAGTCACCTATAACAATATTGAGTATTTCCAGACCAGTTTTGAGTATGGCGTAGCACAAACTATGATGGTTACTATGATCGGAGAAAACAAAGTGACTATTACTCTTCAGGGAGCTGGCCATGAGGATGATCAAGCCATCAAGGATATTTTGAATACCATTGAATTAAAGTTTTAAGTTATCTTTAAATAAGAAAAAAGGGGGATACTCTTAAAGAGTGCTCCCTTTTTTTATTTCCAAAAAATATCAAAAGGCAGGGATGATGAAAAACTGCCTTTCAGTAATTCTTCAGCTAACTTCATAACTTCGTCTGAAAGTGAGCGATCTTCGTTTGAGGCTGGTGAATACTGACGCAAACGAAGATATATATCCTGGGCTACCGATCCTGCTTTTTCTACACCTTTTTGATCCAGTGCTTGAGTGGCGACAATCATTTCTGAAGCAATGATCTGCGAGAGATTGTGAAGCAAAAGCTCCAGCTTCCAGCAGGCATTGGGCGCCTGGCTGACAATATCTTCCTGGTTGCCGGATACAGGTACGGAAGTAGCTGAAGAAGGATATAACAGGGTTTTGTTGAGAGATATCAGTGCGGCACAGGTGTATTGGATTATCATCAGTCCTGACTGTACGCCGGCATCTTTGGCCAGGAAAGGACTTAAAGGCGGATTAAGATGAGGATCGAGTAGATGATTGATGCGTCTTTCGCTGATTTCTCCAAGCACTTGCAGGGCAATCGCTAAAAAATCTGCAGAAAAAGCGACAGCCTGGGCATGGAAATTGCCCCCTGAAAGCACTTGCTGCTGCTCTGGAAATATCAACGGGTTGTCGGTGGCAGCATTGACTTCTATCTGATTAACGTTTTTGGCATACTCATAAATATCCAGCACAGGTCCAACCACCTGGGGAATGCATCGAAATGAATAAGCATCCTGGACTCGTTGAGAAGAATCGATCAGTTTGGAATCTTCCAGTGCATCACTAAGAATCTGCGCAATGATGCGTTGCCCTGAATGTGGCTTAACTGAGTGAATCAGGCCTGAAAAAGCGGAACGGCAAGAAGCATTGGCTTCAAGAGACAGGATAGTGGCTGACAAAGCAGCATAAAGCAAATTGCGGATACGAATTAGTGAAATCGATAGCCATGCGCTCGAGAGACTGGTGCCATTAATGAGGGCCAGGCCTTCCTTGGGCATAAGTTTGATTATTTCCAACCCTGATTGTCGAAACCTTTCACCCGAGGGTACCCGCTTTCCGTTTTCCAGGAGATAGCCTTCACCCGTAAGTACCAATGCCAGATGAGCCAGAGGCGAAAGATCTCCGCTTGCGCCAAGTGATCCATGCTGGGGTATCCAGGGATATAGTTGCTGATTAAGAATTGTTTGAAGCAGACGAACGGTTTCCGGACGTACTCCGGAAAACCCTTTGACCAAAGTATTCAACCGGATGAGGATCATAGCCCGGACGATATCTTCTGAAAGGGGCTTCCCAACAGAAACTGCATGGCTTCGTATCAGATTTTCCTGCAATTCTTGAAGCTGGCTTAAAGGGATGCAGGTGTTGGCCAATTTGCCAAAGCCGGTATTTATACCATATACTGTGTTTTCCTGAGCTAACAGGGTATGGATGTATTGGCTGGATTCGTTGATCCTGGTGATGGCTGAATCAGCGATGGAAACATTTTGAAATCCCAGGCATACTTCTTCAATTTCTTTTAAAGTAAGCGAATGGCCATCGACCGCTATTTGCATTAGTTTTCCCGCTTCCGGAGCTGAGGGAAAAGCAATACTTCGCGAATGGATTCCTGTCCGGTGAAGAGCATGACGATGCGATCAATTCCAAGTCCCAACCCACCGGTGGGGGGCAAGCCAAATTTCATGGCTTCAATATAAGAGCGGTCAAAGCTATGCGCTTCCAGGTCACCTTTTTTACGTGCTTCATCTTGTGCGGAAAATCTTTCGTACTGGTCGACAGGATCATTGAGCTCAGTAAAGGCATTGCCCACTTCAAGCCCTCCTATGATCAACTGGAAACGCTCTACCCAGTTAGAATCCCTACTTTTCTTTTTTGCAAGAGGAGATAGTGGCAAAGGATAATCATAAAGAAAAGTAGGCTGAATTAAATGGGGCTCTACTTTCTTTTTGAGAATTTCATCCACTGCGCTAGCCCAGGAAAGAGGCTTGTCTATATATATCTCTTCACGGTTGAGGTAAGTCCTGGCATAAACTGGATCGCCAAGTTGTTGGATATCTACCGATGCATAGGTATGGAAAGCTTCTTCCAGTGTCATTTTTTTAAAAGGAGGCTTACAATGGATCATATGACCTTTGAAATTTATATTTTCGGATTGATGAGCGTTGGTACAAATAGCTGAAAAGATTTTTTCCGTGATATCCATCATGGTACGATAGTTACCATAAGCTTCATAAAGCTCCATGATAGTAAATTCGGGATTGTGGTTTAGCGAAATGCCCTCATTTCGGAAGGCTTTTCCCATTTCAAATACCTTATCCAGACCTCCGATAATGAGTCTTTTTAGATAAAGCTCAGGAGCAATGCGGAGGAAAAGGTCCTGATCCAGGGCGTTGTGATAAGTGGTAAAAGGTTTGGCAAGAGCTCCACCGTAAATGTCTTGGAGAATGGGCGTATCAACTTCGACATACCCTTCGCTTATCAATACATCTCGCACCGATTTAATAATCATGAAGCGTTTGTGGAAGATAGCTCGCACATCTTCGTGCATAATCAAATCGAGATAACGTTGACGGTAACGTACTTCAACATTTTCGATCCCGTGCCATTTTTCTGGCAAAGGGGACAGGGCTTTGGACAGGAGCTCTGCCTGGCGGACTTCAATGGTGATTTCTTCGGTATGGGTTTTAAACACTATTCCTTCCACTATAATCAAGTCACCCACATTGATGAGCTTTTTTACACGATGGAATACTTCTTCGGACATCGAGTCCTTTCGGTAATAGATTTGAATTTTAATGCCCTGGCTAAGCAAAGTTGCAAAACCTGCCTTACCGTGAAGCCGTTTGGTCACCAATCGACCAGCGATGCGTACGGTTTTTCCTTCGAAGCTTTCATAGTCAAGCTTGATGTCAGCGGTTTTGTCCTGCTGATGGTAGTCGCCCAAAGGGTAGGGCTCAGTATCCTGTTTTCGTAGTTCTTCGAGCAGTTCCAAACTTTCTTTGTCAAAAAGATCTTTTTCGCTCATTGCTTAAGATCCTTTTTTTATTTCAAGGATGCGGTACTTTACAAAACCCTGAGGGGTAGGTACTTTGACTACTTCTCCCATTTGACGACCGATCATGGCTTTGCCAAAAGGAGAGGAATTGGATATGGAATTTTTTAAAGGATCCGCTTCCAGAGTGCCTACAATTTTATACAATTCCTTTTCTTTGGTGGAGAGATTTTCAACTTTGATTTTGGTGCCAACGCGAACACAGTTTTCAGATCCCGCGGTTTCATCTACGATGATGGCAGACTGAAGCAAGCGCTCCAGTTCAATAATCCTGGATTCAATCATGGCCTGATCACGTTTTGCTTCTTCATACTCGGAATTTTCGCTAATATCTCCCAAAGACCTTGCCTGGCGAATTCTATCAGCGACTTCCTGGCGTTTGATGGATTTTAAATCCTTGAGCTCACTGGTAAGAAGTTCGAGCCCTCGACGGGTAAGGGTTGGCTTTTCTTCGTTATCCATTGGAAAGGGCATTTGTTCAACGGGGGGAGTGCATTGAGCATCTTGATCATCGTAAATATCGTCGTCGTTATCGTAGCTTTCGTCAATATCCTGTAGTTTTTTTTCTTTTGCCTTGACTTTGGCTTTTTTTTCATGAATATCAGCTTTTTTTGTTTTAGTTGCGGTTTTCTTTTTTTCGGTAGTTTTCTTTTTTGTTTCTTTTTTGGTTACAGTAGTTTTTTTGCTAGTTTCAGTTTTTTCTTCAGCTTTTTTTTCTGCTTTTTTACTTGTTGTAGCTTTTTTTGGCATCTTTCTCTCCCTTATTTTTGGTCTTGATCGAATCTGGTGATTCCAGGTTCGAATTGTAAGCGGTCAAATATCTTAATAAATTCTTCAGTAGTGATATCTTCGGGATTTTTTTCCAGTAAAGCGCAAACCAGGGCTTCAATCACATTGGTGGCGAATGAACGTGGCCCAAAGCTGGGAGTAGTGGAAGCTACCATCATCGCTCCTCGTTTTTTTAGTTCCTCGGTTTCTTCTGAAGTGAGTGTATTGGTGATGATAATTTTACCCTGGATGTTTTGAGGCAGATAACGGTAGATATAATGAAAGTCACCTGCAATAATATCTGCCTGGTGGTATAGGTGATCAAACTTGGACTTAGTGGTGTTCTGACTTTCACCCACAGGATAAAGCCACTTGAAAGGAAGCCGGACCATGAGGGGCAACAGACTGTAAGCCAGCATATCCATAGCAAAAGTGCTGGTAAATGCTTTTTTTCCCAGACCCAAAGCAAAAGCAAGATCTCCCCATCGAACTTCATATCCCAGATCCCGAAAGGTTTCAAAAAGATGGTAACGCGATACCGCAGAAGGAACAAGGACTTTCATGGAATTATTGATTAGCCCTTTTTCGTGAAGTTTTCGAATAGAAAGGCATTCCAGCGTTTTTTTGACGCCAGATCCATCAGCTAGAGGCGATTGGGAGATAACCCGGGTGGTTAAACGAGCTTCTCTGAAAGTGTAACGGCTGTTTTTGTAGTTTAGGTAAAGATCAAAACCTCCCAGCCCAAAAGCACTAACTTTTCCATCATAGGTGAGAAAGGTCTCTTTCATTTTTTGAGGATTTCCATCGGTACCGATCCGTTCCAATAAAAACTTTTCTCCCAACAGGTCCACTTCGCTCTGATGGTTCCTTTTGGAGGATCCCAAACTAACGCTCATTACATGTTTCATTTTTTTATCCTTATTTAAAAATACTTCATCATTATAATTAAAAAAAAGTGTTTTGATAGTTGCGAAGCAATTGAATGAGCTCTTTTTTATTTTTTGTCTTATTGACAACATCTCGAATTTTGCATGACTCAGGCATCCCATGAAAATATGCATGCAAGTGCTTTCTCATTTCTCTAACTGCCAGCAGCTCATCTGCATAATACTCCAACTGAAGGTTAAAATGATCAAAAATACATTGAAAAAGGATGTCAGGATCTGGTTTTTCTTTATCAATCACCTGAGGATCCTCGCCATCCAATACTCTCAGAGCCTGGCTAAAAAACCAGGGTCTGCCCAAGGCTGCCCTGCCAATCATAATGGCATCAGCTCCTGTATGCTCCAGGATGGCCATCAGATCCTTCATGTTTTTGACTCCGCCATTAGCAATGACAGGTATGCTGACAGATTTTTTCACTTCCTGAATAGCATCCCAGTTTTTCTTCCCTTTGGATCCCTGAACTACAGTACTTCCGTGCACTGCGATTGCTCTTACTCCACAATCCTGAGCTATTTGAGACACTTCTACAGCGTTTAGCTTATCCAGGTCGTAGCCAATCCTGATTTTTACAGTTACAGGGATTTCAACACTCGAAACTACAGCTTGAAGAATTTCCCTGATTTTGCCAGGATCTCGAAGCAATGCTCCCCCACTACCATTTTTGGTTATCTTTGGAGCTGGGCATCCCATATTGATATCCAGCATCTTGAATCCCAAACTTTCTACCCGTTGTGCTGCTTGAGCTAATTTTTCCGGTATCGAACCAAAAAGCTGAAGATTGACAGGATGCTCTTCAGGGTTAAATTCCAGCATATGCATTGTTTTTTCATTGTTGAAGCAAATGCCCAGACTGGAAATCAAATCGCTGTAAACGAGCCCAGCCTGAAATCTACGACAAATCCTGCGATAGGGTGAGTCGGTATATCCTGCCATGGGTGCCAGGATGACGGGGTTTTCAATTGGAATATGTGCTATCGACCAGGTTTTTCTCATAAATATGGGATAAGCCTTTCAAATTAATATAGGGATCCATGAAGTGCACGTTTTTAAGACTGCCAGACATGAGCGAACAGAGTCCTCCGGTAGCTATGACCTGCACTTGGCTTTCTTTCATTTCTTTTATCATGCCTTCCAGTAAATACTCGACCATTCCTAAAAAACCAAAATAAAATCCTGATTGCATGGAATGGACGGTGTTTCTTCCAATAAAGCCCTCTGGTTGGCGGATATCAATGCGGGGAAGCTTGGAAGTTTTGGAAAAAAGGGATTCAGATGCGTTGATAATTCCCGGAGCAATAGATACCCCCAGAAGTTCTTTTTTGGAAGAGATAGCTGTAAGCACGGTTGCTGTGCCAAAGCTTAGAACAATAGCAGGGAGACTGTAGGTATGCATAGCCCCAACTGCTCCAGCTACAATATCTGCTCCCAGTTCTTTTGCATTTTCTGTAGTGATGGTTAATCCTGTTTTTATTCCAGGCTCAACGAAAAGCGAAGGCTTATGAATATAGCGACGGATTAGAGCTAAAAAAACCGGATCAAGGGAAGGAACTACAGAACAAATACTTACTCCTTTTATCTCATTTAAGTCTATAGATAATCCCTGGACGAATGATTGTAGATAAAACCAGTACTCGTCTGAAGTTTTTCCATGGTCGGTTGCAACTTTGAAGGAATGGACCACCTGATGCTTTTCCATAAAGCCAAATTTTACATTTGTATTTCCCGCATCAATTGCCAAAAGCATTTTTATTCCTTTCTAAGCGGTTTTTGAGGAAGGCCATGATGTGCATACGCTTTCCAGGCAGAGTAGATTGCAGGAACCAGGATAACTGCAAGCGCTGCTTCTGTCAAAACTACCGGTGAAAACGTGAAAGCAATCTTAACATTTTCCCAAATTGTGAGTTCAGGGGCAAGCACCTTAAAGAATGAGCCTAAACCAAGCGTGATTACAGAATTTGTAAGCGATCCAAGGACGGAGGCAGTAACAACAGCAATGATTTTGGATTTATCCCAACGGGACAATAACAGGAAACCTCCACTGGCAGCAAGGCCAATAAGAGGCCTACCGGGAAAAAGGACAAACCAGGGAAAAGCAGGGAATTGCTGTACAGCAAATATCCCAAAAACGCATCCTGTCAGGAATCCATATCCGGGACCCAAAAGAATGCCTGCCAGGATCACTGGAATATGAAAAATAGTCCCTGCAAGAATGGGCAAGGGAAGAGGTATAAAGCCCCATCCCGTGAATCCCAGCACTAATGAGATGGAGATTAGCAAAGCACCTAAAACTAGTCTTTTTGTTTCGTTCATTTTAATTTAGCTCCGATCTTAAGCTAAGTATCGGGCCAAACACCTTCCTTTCCAAGAAAAGTATGGTCTTTTCAGTACCATCTTGCATTTAATTCTAAAAAAGGTATTATCTTTTGCAATGAAAAAAATGATTTTTTGCAGGAAAGGATTTGTGAAAGCTCATGGATACTGATGTTGCGACTATTAGGCTGATATTTCAGATTTTAGTTTTCTTATCTTCGGTCGGCATTATCCTGGGATATCTCTTTGAGTCGCCTAAAGCTGCTGGTCTGGGCGCTATTTCAGGGAGTGCCTCTATTTTTCGCGCGCGTAAACCCCTGGATGCCTTCCTCGATAAGCTAATAAGCTGGTCTGCAGGTATTTTCATTTTTTCTACTTTTTTGTTAACCATCTTGCGCCAGGGTTGAAAATTAGTTTTTTTTTAGTATTATATGCCGAGGTGGCGGAATTGGTAGACGCGCACGTTTGAGGGGCGTGTGGAGCAATCCGTGTGGGTTCGATTCCCACTCTCGGCAGGTGTTTGTGTTTAAGGGCGGATAGTTCAGCGGTAGAACGCCTCGCTTACACCGAGGAAGTCACAGGTTCAAATCCTGTTTCGCCCATTTTGGCGAGACAGCAGATTAATTTTGAAAATTAGATATATTGTTTATATATGGGGTCGTGGTGTAGCGGTTTAACACGCCAGCCTGTCACGCTGGAGACCGCGGGTTCAAATCCCGTCGATCCCGTTTTGTGCCGAGGTAGCTCAGTCGGTAGAGCAACGGACTGAAAATCCGTGTGTCGATGGTTCAATTCCATCTCTCGGCACTTTTTTTATTGGTTTTTTTTCAAGATTTCCAATACCTTTATAAAGGGTTTGGCGATGTTTATGCTCTTCATTTCAGAAAATTTTACCATAACGGGATAGTCTAT
>CAZMFK010000043.1:0-9309 GCA_964565545.1 uncultured Caldisericota bacterium
GACCAACTGATTCCATTTCTGCAGAATGGAATCCATGAGATGCCATATGGCTTTTTGCTCCTGGCTTAGGCGCAAACAATAGCGTTCGCATTTGGAGATATTCTGATGAATAATATGTTTGGAGCGAAGCAACAGGGGCACATATTTGTTGATGACAGCATTTTCGTAGTATCTGAGCTTTTCAAGCGCACTGTCCCAGCTTCGGTTGATTTCGCGAGCAACTGCAGTAGGAGTGGAAAAAGCAGCATCAGCTACCATGGAAAACAAAGGGATATCCTGGTCATGTCCAATGCCTGCAATAATCGGTATGGGGTATTCAGCGGCAGTCCGAACCAGAGCTTCATGGTTGAAGGGCTGTAAGCTTTCAAGGCTTCCTCCGCCACGGATAACTACTAAAAGATCGATAGCTTGCTCTTTGAAATACGTTAAAGCAGACATTAGCTCTTTGGTGGCCAGAGATCCTTCAACTCTTGTATCATAGAGTTGAATCTTATAGCCATACTTGCCCAGATTATTAAGCAAATCATGAATTACAGCTCCATACCGTGAAGTAATAACCCCCAAACGTTGAGGGAAAGAGGGCAAGGTTTTTTTTCGATCTTCGTCAAAAAGGCCTTCCTGGGAAAGTTTGTTTTTTAGTTCATCATAAGCTTTTTTTAATGCGCCTTCTCCAACCAGTTCCATGGTTTGGGCAATAAAAGAAGCTTTTCCGCTGGGCTTATATATATCCATATAGCCCTGAACAATTACTTCCAGGCCTTCTCTAGGATCTATTCCACAATACTTCAGGTCAGACTCCCACATGATGGCATCCATTTTACTTTCATCCTGAGCATCTTTTAAAGAAAAATACAGATGCCGTTGAAGCTTAAAGCTTGATATTTCTCCCTGGACCCTGAATTGCAAGGGTCGGAGAACTTCTTTCACCAGGTCAAGCATTTGGCTCACAGAAAGCACTTTTTTACTGATGATGTCGGTAAGCGAGTTATCACTTAAGCTTTCAAACAGGGATATGCTTTCGGTTTGTTCTGATTTGATTTCTTTAATATGGTTTTCTGGGTGAAGGATATCCAAAATCTCTAAGCCATACTGGTCATACTTCCGCTCTCCCAGTCCTTTTATTTCGATAAATTCTTCTCGGCTTTTTGGTTGAAGTTCTGCAAGAGCTTCCATAGCTTTGTTTTGCATGACCATATATAAAGGGATGTTTTCTTGCTGGCTTTTTTTTAATCTCCATTCACGCAATCGATATAGTATTTCTTCTTTGGAAGCGATAACAAATGCTCCTTAATGTACCATGGAGGAACGATACCGAGAAATAGTCTTGAGCAAGGCTTTTTTTGCTTCATCAAGTATGGGAAGGCTTGAGGTTCGGATAAGCTGGATACCAAGCTCACTGGAAACCATGCTCATAAGATGGTGAGTCGAAATATTTTTCACGTATATGGCAGAAGGGCGCGAACTTTGTTGATCAATAAGCTTGATTAAATGCTGAAGTAATTTTTTTTCGGGGGCTTCAATATCATTGCATATAGCTGGCTCCATCACTAAGCCTGTCAGACGATCCGCGATAAATAACGTTCTGGGGTAATAGGGCTTATAACCTTCTTCGACCACAAAAGGCATAAGGTGGAAATCAATTTCCCACTCCATCCCCTCTTCAATAGGATAATGGTAAAGACGTTTTTTGATTTGTGGATCATGGATATGAATCACAGGATACAAAGGAAAAAAAGCAGGAAAAGGCTTCCAAACGTTTTTCCACAAGGGAGTATTGTGTTGGTTTTTTGAATAAACTCGACGCACCAGTATCTGATCGCGGGGTCCAGAACGAAGGTACTGAGGATCTTGTTTTAGTTTGCGCGCAATGGGAAGCGTTTGGGCTAAAATTTTAGTCATCAGCTGGCATTCTTCCTGAGATAGGCTATAGGGAATGTATCCCGGCTCATAACTAATGAATCCAGGACAAAGCGGATCCTCTCTGAGTTTGGGATTGAAACTTTCTGCTTGAATTTGTTCTTCTATCAGTAAGTTATCCCATGGCTCAAAAGAACATATCAGATTTCGCCCTTCATAAATATCAGTCTCTTCAAGAGCTTTTTCAGTGCCACTGATTAAGTAATTTAAAAGAAACAAACCACCATGTCCCATATAAGCTGCAAGGCCAAAGTATTCTTCTTCCGATCCCAGAATGGTACAAAAAGCAATTTCACCTGACAAAGGATCTTCAATGCCAAAGATATCGTCAATTTGCATATAGTTCCAGCACTCTAACTTACGAAAACTGATTGCAGCCTGATACAATGCTTTCCATTCCTCTCGGGAGGGAGGCTTCCACTTTCTTCTGATTTCCATCAATGACCTTTTATTTGGACTCAGTTCCATGAATGGCTTGATAAAGCTTATGAATCCAGGGAACGAGGGAAGGCTCATTGAGAGCATATATTAGTTTTTGGCCATCCCGGCGATATTTAACCAGGCCAGCTTTTTTGAGGATGTCCAAATTGCGTGAAGTATTGGGTTGACTGGCTCCTACCAGCGGTGGGAATTCACAGGCACAATGCTCTCCATCGCTTAAATAAAAAAGAATTTTAAGTCGGATAGGTGAGGATAAAGCACGGAAAATTCTGGCAAGCTCAGGCAACATTTTTTTACTTAGCTCAAATCCATGGATAATTGCCATCATCGAAAACCTTTCTCAGTGTTAGTTAAGGAAAAGTTTTTCAGTAATACGAAGAATTGCCGAAGGAGGGACTTGAACCCACACGAGGAGTGAACCTCTGCAGATTTTGAGTCTGCCGCGTCTGCCAATTTCGCCACTTCGGCGTTATTTTTCATCCAAGTATACTTCCTTTAATCGGTTTTTTCAAGCTCTTCTGATGAATCCAGAGGGATTGCAGGATCTGGATCTTGAGCCACAGAATCGGTTTTTTTTCGATTTTGACGAAAAATAAAGCTGATACCTATAACAATCAAAAGAATGGGCCAATATGAAAGTATTTTTGATAAAGAAAACCAGGGCTTGGAACTAATATAAAGCCCTATCCCAATAATAACCAATAATAGCATGGGCCAGGATGGTGTACGTTCCATTAGGGCATGAATCCATAAAACTCCACCTACACAAGCTAATAATAAAGGCCAGGAGGAAGAAAGGGGTGGGACTACCTGCCATCGGGAAAAAATGAGAAAAAGTCCCAACACAGCAAAAAGCAGCCCGGGCACTAAAATGCCTTCTCTTTCTGTTAAAAAAAACTCAGTAAGCCAGTAAAAACCAGCCAAAAGAAGGACGCCAGGAAAAAAATAATAGGTTAACTCGCTTGAAATTGGCATATTTCGAATAATCAGGTAAATTCCAAAAACAATCAGGATGATGGCTGCAATCACCCGAAAGTGATTTTGTTTAATATCAAAAGGCTCTTTTGCCATGGTTAGTAAACCTCCAGGAACTAAGTGATATGAACAACCTGTATCAGGTTGGTAGAGCCAGAAACCCCCATGGGGATCCCCAGGGTAAAAACTACTCGATCGCCATGCTTGACCAAATTCCGCTCCTTCAGGAATTGCACAGCCAAATGGATGCTCTCCTGAACATCATCTGTGAGGGGAATCAGACAGGGAGTAACCCCCCACATCAATTCAGATACGCTGATAATATGGGCATTATTAGTCATAGAATAGATGGGAACCTGAGGACGGTATTTGGATATTCTTCTTGCAGTGCTTCCTGAGGAAGTAAGGCAAACAATGCAGCTAGCTTGTATGGTTTTGGCTATTCTTGAAGCACTGTTGGCGATAGCATCAGAGACATCATTAATCATAAATTGACTGCGTTCTTCGATAATCTTTTGATAATCAATATAACTTTCAGTTTTTTCAATGATCTTTCTCATTGTTTTGACAGCCAGGGCAGGGTTCCGAGAAATAGCGGTTTCAGCAGACAACATTACTGCATCTGAACCATCCAGTATGGCATTGGCAATGTCGGCTGTTTCAGCTCGGGTAGGAGTTGGAGAGTGTATCATGGATTCGAGCATTTGCGTTGCTGTAATAACCGGAATTCCCATTTGATTGCAAAACTTGATGATTCGTTTTTGCACATGAGGAATATCTTCCATAGGAAGCTCAATGCCCAAATCTCCTCGTGCCACCATAATTCCATAAGCACTTTGAGCAATTTCTTCCAAATGGGCAATGGCCTCATGCTTTTCAATTTTAGCAATCAGGTAAATATTTTTTTCTCTTTCTTTGATAATTTCTTTAATACGCTGGACATCACCCACTGATCGAATATAGGATAAAGCCATGAAATCGCATAAATCATGGTCACATAAGAATCGTACCCATTCTAAATCTTCTTCAGTTGGAAAACCAATTCGCAAATGGGTGTGAGGTAAATGAACCCCTTTGTTTGGCTTTATAATACCGTCATTCATGGCTTCAAACAAGACATAGTATGATTCTTTGTCTATCGCACGAAAACGGATAGTTCCATCATCAATATACAACAATTCTTTGACATTGACATCTTCAAGAATCTCGGGATAGTTTAGACTAATGGCATGATCAACCGGATAGTCACAGCTTGGGCAACCTTCGCGCACCAAGCAGAGCTGTTCCCCGGCATTAATTTGAAACTCCTGTTTTAGTCCGCTAATGCGTAGTTTTGGACCTGGTACATCTGCGATTATACCGACGTTGTGGGCTGCCAACCGGGATCCTTCCCTTATTGTTTGTACCAGGCGAATAACCTCTTTTGGAGAAGAATGGGAAAGATTAATTCGAAAAAGAGTGGCTCCCTCTTTTATCAAAAGGGATACTGCTTCTGGAGTGTCAGAGGCAGGACCAATGGTTGCAATAATTTTAGCTTGATGTTTTCTAGAAATAGTCTTAATATCCATTTAATCCCTTCTTTGTTTTAATTATCAGCCTAAGCATAATTCTTCCAGATATAATTTCAAGATGGACTTAACTCGTCTTGTTCTTCATCAGTTTCATGATGAAGTATTTTTGGAGGCTCAACCTTCCTGATAAAACCACCCAGGGGCTCACGTTGCCTGTTAAGCAATTTTTCTGTAACAAGAATGATCGAGGCAAGCATAGGTACAGCGATAATAATTCCTATAAATCCAAAAAGTTTGGAAAAGACTAAAATTGCAAAAATGGATACTGCAGGAGGAAGGTGCACTTGTTTGCGCATAACATAGGGTACAAAAAAGTAATTTTCAGTAAACTGGACAATTAGGTAAACAATTAAAATGGGAAATACTTTTGCAGGGGACTCAATCAAGGCATAGGTCAAAGGAGCCAATGCTCCCAGAAATGGACCAAAAAAAGGAATAATCTCTAAAAATCCTGCCGCAATGCCAAAAACTAAAAAATAGTCCAGACCGATGATTAAATAACCTGAAGTAGTCAGCAAACCTACATAAAACATAGCCAAAAGCATGCCTGTGATCCAGTGCTTTAATACATCTTCAATCTCGTGGAGAGTTTCTAAAAATAAACTTCGGGATTTCGGGGGTAAAAAACGCAAAACTATTTCCGAGTATTCTCTAGGATTTCTGGCTATAAATGATGCCAGCACAATCATGACTACAAAAGTGGCAATAGAGCCAGAAGCTACAGCAATATAAGACAAAGATCCGCTAAAGATGCGCTGAAGGTTTTGTCCCAAATCATTTAGCAAAGCCTCTAAATCCAATCGAGCAAAAAGGAAGGCGAAGCGCTCCGTTAGATTAACTAATAAATCTTGCATTCCATCAATAAATTGGGGTAAGTTATTGACAAGTTTCTGAATTTGGCCAATCAAAGGCAGAGAAACAGAAGCAAAAGGTGTCAGCATCAACAATATCATAGCCATAAGTCCAAAAAAATAAGCCAGCGAAGGATGAAATCGGAATCGAGCAATGAGCGCTGAACTGATAGAACGAATAAAAATGGCTAATATAATTGCAATAAAACCAATTAAAAAATAATCCCGGTTGTAATAAACAACATAGCATGCCAGAGCTAAAAAACCAATAATAAGAACTGTGGTCAATACTTTCGCTGCAAATGATTTGTTGTCATCATCCATATGGCCACCCTCCGCATAAAGATTACAGCTCAAAAGTATTATAGCAGGAACAGCTAATTTAATTTAAAGGATTGTTAATTAATTCTAAGCCAATGTGATCTTATAGCACTCATCATCCTCTTAAATACCAAGATCAAGAAATCATGACCAAGCGATTATAATTAGTTTAGCTCCATGGTTATGGTAATTTTCTTTTCATTGGGCTCCCAGTCAACTTTACAGCCGAGATTTTCTGCTACAAACCGCAAAGGGACCAGCGTCCGACCCGGGGGCACTACCATGGGCACTACTTTGGGATTGTTTTTGTCAATGGGAACTTGTCTCCCATTAACTGTTGCCTGAGGATTATTGAGCTGCATAACAATAACAATATCTTTTAATTTAATGGTTATCGTTTTTGAGTGGGGCTCAAAATCAATAGTACCACCCAAAGCTTCAACGACCGGACGAATGGGAAGCAAGGTGCGTCCTTCATATATCGTTGGCCTTGCATCCATTTCGGATACTTTACCATTAATCATGATACGATTGGAGCCAATTTGCAGCACAATAATGATGGTAGCTTCAGGAGGAGTGTAACCGCCTGTCACTCCCTTGGTCTTTACTTCAATAGTATTGGATGGCCAGGAGCTCCCCTTATCGTTAAAAGCATATATTCGGTAAAAATAAGTTACTCCGGGTTCAAGAGCTGCGTCCCGATATTGTTGAGTGTTTTTTGCCAGCGTAACGATAATTTTAAAAGAGGATTCATCCACCCTTCTGCGTTCAAGCTTGAAACCTTCTTCGTTGTCTGATTTATCCGTCCATCCCAACACAACATCACGCTCATATATTTCCAGGGCTTTTAAATTTTCAGGTGGCTTGGGGGTTGTTTCATCCTGGCTATCTCTGATTCTCACCATTACAGTATCGGTGGGAAGGGATTCTCCAAAGGAGTTAAAGGCAGTAACATAAAAGAAAAAAGTGGTTCCTGGAAGGTAAAGATCAGTGATGCCATATTCTGTAGTATCTTTGGATACTTGTTGATAAAGGGAAATGTTGTCAATATCGTTCATGGCATAATATATACGAAATCCGGTTTCATTGTCGGATTGATCTTTCCATCGGAGCATAATAACTGTTCCTTCAAGTACTCCAGTCAGCTGATTGGGGGGATCTGGAGGAGCTTCTACTGGAGGCAACTCCCGTTCTACGATTCGCGTTTCAACAACTGCCTCATTGGAATAAGATGAATCCCCCAATAAATTGAAAGCTTTAATCCTATAATAATAAAATTGTTTTGGCTCAACGGTCTGGTCCATGTAGGAGGTTTGGTTTTCGGGCAGTTTGACTATCTGCTCGTATTGACTGCTTGGAGTTCTTCGCTCCAGCACAAAGCCATCTTCATTAGTGGATTGGTCCTTCCATGTAAGCTCCACTTCACGCTCATTGATAACCCGGGCATTTAAATCAGATGGGGGAAGGGGTACATCATAGACTTCCTGAGGAGGAGGCTCTTCTGTACGAGCAAAAGCCTCATTGGAATATCTCGATTTGCCAATTTCATTAAAAGCGCATATACGATAGTAATAGGTAGTATGATGATTTAACTGTGTATCAAGGAAAAATTCGCTGTCAGCAGATAATTTTGCTACTTCCTGATAATCATTTCTTCCACTTTTTCTTTCCAGAGAAAAGCCTGTTTCATTATCTGAATAATCTCTCCAGGTCAAATTAATCTGATCGTAAACTGCTACAGCAAACAATTCTCCCGGGGGATCCGGAACAGTTTGGGCTATGCTTTGTTGTAGAGGAAAACTAAGCAAAAGCAAGCACAACCCTATGCTAATTAAAATCTTGTTCATGTTTCACCTCTTTTAATCCTGGTCTAATATAGCGTTGGCTCGATTAAGCAAATCCCTTATTATATAGAGCCTGTTTCCATATAGGTCAGGTTGGCGCAGGGCTTGAGCTAAAAAGATGCGGTAGGATTCGACCAACTCGCGATATAAATCTGCAAACCGCTCATTGCTTAATTGATAAGCTTGTCCATCCCAAGTGTACACATCAGTCCAAATCAATGCATCCATAGCTTCATTGCCTTCTCCTGAAACATCGCTATACATATTTAATAGGTCTTTAAACCCATCTCCGTTCAGATCAAAAATTTGAAGAGTATTTTGATATTTTCCATAAGTTTTAAATACTTCTTTAATTTTTTTTCCTGATGAATCAAAAGCAAATATTGAAATGCGTTCTGCTCCTTTCATCTCACCGCCAGGCCACCAGGAAGCTATCAGTTCCCGTTCCTGGTTTCCATTGATGTCTGCTAAAAAGAAATCCATCAGTTTCCAACCAAGATGCCGTTCCTTTTTTTTGCCTTCAGTATAAAAATCAAGTCTTTGATCTTCCAGATCAACTAAAGCAATGTGATTTGGAGTGGCCAGAACCATATAGCCCTTGCTTTGATGATCCCAGGAAAGTATAGCAACCAGGTTACTTAAGTCAAAATCTGCCCAAAAAGGTTTAAGAAGGGGATATTTTTTAGGATCAGACAGTGGTCTTATAGCAGGAAAAACCCCTTCTGTAACTCTCGAAGGCTGTATTTCCTGAATCGAATCAACGTAATAAATATATCCCTCTTTAGAATAAGCAAAGGTATATCCATTGCGAGAAAAACTCATGCCCTGAAAAGGCAGAGCGGATTCATCAATCCTTTTCATGCTTTGCATATTGGTTTCAGCAAGCCAAAGTCCTGGTCTGGATATAGCTTCGTCTCCTCCAGATACAAATCGCATAGCACGGGAATGTGGACGGGTAGCTAATAGTACGAATTTGGAATTTCGAGACATAAGGTCCCAAAAATCCCAACATTGAAGAAATGATCTTGATATTACACGTTTGGTAGATAGCTCCATAATCTGAATGCCCCAATCATAAGAAGAGATAGCTATTCGGTTGCCATCAGGAGATATTTTGATGAAATCATTTTCGGGATTGGGTATTTCCATGCTGGAAAAAGTCTGTACAGCTGATTCGCTCAATTGGCCTTGAATATAATCATAAAAGAGCAGGTGAAGTTCGCGGTTGGCAGTCAGTCTAAGGAAATAAAATCCTGAACCGTCAGCTTTCCATGAGGGGGCAAGGTCATTGGCATTTGTCAGTTGCCGGATATTGCGTCCTTGGGGGTCTGTGATAAAAATACCTTCATCGAAACGAACAAATAAAATCTCTTCATTGGGAGGGGAAAG
>CAZMFK010000044.1:0-8319 GCA_964565545.1 uncultured Caldisericota bacterium
TTATCTACTGCTCGTACCATACTTCCAGGGCAACCACATGGAATAGCTTCAGCCGTGTCTTGTTCGATTACTGGAACGGGTATCTTTTTTTTTGCTAAGTAGTCCAATGCTTGTTGGTACAAATCATATTCTTTATGTTCTAAAAGATGTTTTAAATGAGCTTTGAGAGTATTTTCACCCTGCTTAACAATGATATCCATCACTTTATATTCATCGTAGGGTTGCGCTTCGCGTTCAAGTATTCTTATTGCATCCATCGGGCAATGCCCAATACAAGCTCCCAATCCATCGCAGAATAAATCACTGATCAAACGAGCTTTGCCATCTATGATTTGAAGAGCTCCTTCGTGGCAATTGGGAATACATTCTCCACATCCATTGCATTTTTCTTCGTCAATATAGACTATCTTTCTTTTTCCCATTTATTTTACCCCCATTAAGTATTCCTATAATAACCTACATACATAAAATTTGATAAATTCATTTTTTGTTTTCAATAATTATTTTTGGTTTTTAATTTTTTTTTAAAAAACTATCTTATGGTTTAAGCATTATAAAACATTTGTATTGTTAAAAAATATTAGCTCAATAAATGCATTCTAAAGAACGTTTTTTAATTTTAATATAATAAATTACCTGATAATTAAAAATAATAGCTTAGAATGAACATAAATATATATAAATATTTGTCTTATATATAGTGTTAATAGGCTCTGAATAAGTTTTATAAAATATTCAATATTTATTGATTTTTATACTTTTCAACTTCGTTGTATTTATAAATCAATTCAATGCCAGCTTGCTTAAACATTTCTTCAGATTCTTTTCCTGAATGATATGGTCTTTCGCAGTACACTCTTTTGATTCCGCAATTGATTATCAGCATGGCGCAAACGCGACATGGTGTCATCTTGCAATACAATGTAGCCCCGTTGATGGAAA
Source organism: uncultured Caldisericota bacterium (assembly GCA_964565545.1). Classification (GTDB taxonomy): domain Bacteria; phylum Caldisericota; class Caldisericia; order UBA6126; family UBA6126; genus T3SED10-260. The sequence goes on from CAZMFK010000044.1 coordinate 943, forward strand.
TCCCCATCTTGGCTGCCTGGCAGATGGCATTTTGTTCAGCATGGACTGTACGAGTGCAATGCTGAGAAACAGATCCATCTTCATGGATCACTTTTTTCATATGGTGACCAACTTCATCGCAATGGGGAAAACCTACTGGGGATCCGACATATCCAGTGACTAGCACTTGATGGTCTTTTGCAATAACACAACCACTTCTGCCACGGTCACAAGTAGCTCGTTTGGAAATAGCAGTAACAACTTCCATGAAATAATCATCCCATGAGGGGCGTACGTAAGTGTTTTGAGTTTTATTTTCTTCGCTGAATGGCATCAATGGCCTCCTTACATTGTTTTTCGATATATTCAAAATCTTGGGTATTTAATAGAGTAATGTCTGCCATAGCTATAGGACCGCCTTTTTCAAGATGTTGTATTTCGCTGAAATCCCGTTCTTGGGATTCTTCAGGACTTAACGGACGATCAGGACGCATCATCAATCGTTGATACCTAAGTTCTGGAGGAGCATAAACAGCTACAACACAACAACGTGAAGTAAAATGTTTTTTAAAAACCTGGTATTCAGAAAAACTATATAGTCCGTCAGCAACTACGTGATGATCAAGAGAAAGCTTTTCGATTTTATCAAGATTGAGCAAAGCGTAGGCCGCCATACCGTGCTTTTGTCGTAATTCTTCTCTAATTCTTCTTTCATTGGTTTCATTTATAGCCAGTTCGCGTTCCTTTAGTATATCCAAAGTAATTTTTCCTATGTGAACATATTGAAAACCTGCTTGAATAAAATACTGGGACACGACTGATTTGCCAGCTCCGCATAATCCTGCAATACAGGCAATTTGATTCGGCATGAACCTGCTCCTTTCAATCACAGCTACTTAAAAAATAAAAAAATTTCTGACATATGCAAGTAATATTCTGATATAATACTGATTGAAAAAGAAAGGAGCACAAAATGAAAGTTTACCAAGAAAAAATTCCTTTTACCCTGTATCCTTATTTGCTCATCATTTTTTTAGGTATTACTTTTTATTTTGCATATTTATTTATACAACAAAGTCAACTGCAACAATTATCCTCAAATGTTCCTCCTTCTTGGTTTAACCTGATGATGTCTGTATTTTTTGCTTTCTTCAGTTTGATTATTTTTCAATTTAAGCAATTGGAAACCTTTATTAGTACTGATGGCATCTTGGTACAGTTTGGTTTTTTCAAAAGATTTATCCCTGCGTCCATGATCGAAAATATCTATCTGGATACCGTTAATCCGTTTTGGAGCTATGGAGGATGGGGTATTCGCCTGGGAAAAGTCAATCACAAAAAGCGAATAGTTTTTAATCTACCATCAAAACCCTGTGTTGTGTTGAGTATCAAAAACACAAATAAGGAGTTTGTCTTTTCCACGAATTATCCAGACAAGACTATCGATGCAATTAAATCAATAATATAAGCTCTTTGGGACTTTGCAAAACTGCTTGAGCCCCATGTTCGATAAGTTCCTTCCTGTCTCTAAATCCCCACTCCACTCCAACAGCATACATGCCTGCATTTACTGCAGTCTGCATATCTATAGCTGTATCGCCAACATAAATGACTCGGCCAGGATCTACTTCAAAAGATGTGGCTATATCAAGCGCAGATAAGGGATCTGGTTTGTGTGGAATACCTTTTTGTGCGCCACGGACAAGATCAAAAGAAACCTCAGGAAAGAAATGCTTAACGCAAAGATCGGTAAAATGTTGAGGTTTGTTCGATAGTATCCCTTTTTTTATTGATTGCCTTTCGAGATCATGGAGCATTTGCATTATACCGGGGTAGGGATGTGTTTTTTGTTTCCAGTTTTTTTGATATTCATTTTTAAACTCTTCCATTAAGATTTGAATAAAATCGTTATTTTGGGGAGTATTTGATGGTAGGGATCTTTCGATTAGTTTTTGAATGCCATCTCCGACTTTTATTCGGTAGGCATCAATGGAATGTAGAGGTAGTTGATGGTTGCTGAGTAATTGATTGACCGTGTTGGCCAAGTCTTCGATAGTATCTATCAATGTACCGTCCAAATCAAATATTATTGCCTGGAAGGGAGGGTTTATCATGTCAAGCCATCCTTTCTGGTTAATTTTTCAAGTTTATTATACGGTAAGATTTATTGCTCACAACGTTTAATTTTTTGTTATGAATATCATTGGACTTTTTTATCTTTTGAGTTAGTATTTAAGTTAAATCATCATTAAGGAGTCGCCGATGGTAAAAATTAAAGCGATTCATATGAAAGAAGACAGTGGAAACAAATATCTAGATTTTGTGCTGGATCAACTCGGGCCTTCTTCTGAAGATTGGCCTCACGAAACCATTCGCACTCTGTTTGTTCGTTTCCCAAGATTGTTATATCATGAAAGCAAATACCCTCAAAAAGGTGGATTTTTGAGAGTTGTTCGCGAAGGTACTACTTTTGCCCATGTTGCCCAGCATATCGCTATGACACTACAGCAAAAAGAAATGGAAGACATGGAAAATATTCGTCTCAATGAGCACAATGAATTAGTGCTTTCGCTTCCATGTGTTGATTATGAGGAAGGCATCCAGGCATTTCGCTATGCCTTGCGCTGGCTCCACCAAGTCATGCAAAGGCATCAGTCTGACTTTAATCCTTCCTGATAGTATTTTTTGTTATGCACCATGTTGTATATCGTTTTGGCGTACCATTCTTTGCCTCTTTTGGGTTTATAATTGTTTTCCTCATTTAATCTTTTGGCTATCTGCCCGTAGGACATCCGTCCTTTTCGCATTCGGATGACTTGATCGACAAGCGCTAATTTGTTTTCATCGGGAATAAGCTCTTTGCCTTCGGCTTTAAAGCCATAGGGCGGCTCCCCTCCGGTATAACCCCCCCGTTGAGCTTTGATTAACTTACCACTCCAGGTACGCTCAACAATCAGGTTGCGTTCAAATTCAGCAAATGATCCTAAAAGCTGAACCATCAACTTACCTTGGGGGATACTAGTGTCAAACTGCTCTGTAACGGAGATGAATTCACAATGAAAAGGATGAAGTGATTCTTCGAGAAGATTGAGCAGATCGCGTAAGCTTCGAGATAAGCGATCGAGTTTATATACTATCAAAGCATCATATTTTTTTTGTTGAATATCAGCAATAAGCTGTTGCAAACCACGTCGTTGGGTGGTTTTGGCACTGATGCCAGTGTCTTCGTACCATTTTTTAATAGTTATTCCTCTAAATTTCGCGTAAAAATTTATACGTTCACGCTGAACATCAAGGCCAAAACCTTTTAATTGTTCTTCAGTAGATACTCTAACGTATGCTGCTGCTTTCATAGCTATGATTATACGTGGTTTTTTAATTATGTAAAGACTTAAAAGTCTTTACATAATATAACCAAGATAAACATTTAATAATGAGATTATCTAAGTAATTAGAACCCTATTTTAAAGAAAAGTTAAAGTTGGATTTCGCACAAAGGATTATTTTTTTTTATTATTTTCGTTTACTGACTTTGATTTTTTTTTAGTATAAAGCTGTTTAAGTTTGAATGAAATATTACAAATATCGCAGTAATAATGATCTATATCAAGACCATCTACTACTTTGGTAATTTTTAACAACATATTGCCACATTCAGGACAGGAATATGTTTTATCCATAAGAACTCCTTTATCTATAATTCATCTGCAATATTTTATGCATATTGAACAAGAATGCAAACAGCAATAAAAAAACCCCCTCATTAATAATGAAGGGGTTTAATAAAAAGTAAGAGAAAACTAAGGACAATCAACTACTATAGATTCAGTGACAATTTCAATGGGAAGATTGGTTTTTTTTATGCTGACAATCTGGTAAGGATAGGTAAAGGCTTGAATATTGATGCAATTTTCTCCCGGAGATTTAAGGGAGACATAAACTAAAAGCTGACCATCTTTTTCTTCAGTATCAGTGATTTCGACAGAATATCCCCCTGTGGGTCGCATCCCCATGAAAACTGCGATGACGGTTCGTTCACGTAAATCAACCGGTGGATCAATAATTAACTGATGCATTTTAACAAAATCTTGATAAGCCTGTTGGTCATCAAGAATTAGTGTTTGAAAAGATTCAACATCACTCATTACATTTTGATCCAAAACTACTATTTTAGGCATTCCTGGCTCCTGCGTAATAGGTTGGTCAGAAGGCTTGCTACGAGTAAATAGTAAAACGACAATAATAACACCAATTAGAATCATAAGCCAAACTAATAATCTTTTGTTCATATAATCTCCTTTTAAACCAAAAAATACCTTAATTAACCAAGTTTATTTATATTACTAAAATTGAATATTATCAATATGTAAATCAATATATTTGCAATAATGCATTACGAAGAAAATTATAGTATTATTTAAAAAAGATAGATATATATGGAGGTAATATCGATGGATGATATAAAAAAACACCGTTGGATGCTGAAAGCTAAATTTGTTATGCTTCGCAAAGAAGAAATCATGTCGGATCAAATGAAAGGTATGCCTCCTCCGGATCCATTCAAAAAAGTTGAAGAGAATGAAACATTGTTGCCTTTGCCACCTTTTGATGACCAAGTCATAAAAAACAATAATATCAGTACCTGTATCCACCATAGGCAAAGTGTAAGAGAGTATTCTAATGAGGCAATATCCATAGAAGAATTGTCTTATTTGTTATGGGCTACTCAAGGCATAAGAAAGCCGTCAGCCAAACCCTATATTTATTTTCGCAATGTTCCTTCAGCTGGGTGTCGGCATTCATTCGAAACTTATATCGCAGCTCATCAAGTTAAGGGATTGAAACAGGGAATATATCGCTATGACCCATTAAATCATGGTTTGGTTTTGTTGTTTCATGATGAAAATACCTCCAAAGCTATGATCGATGCAGCATTGGGGCAGGCTTTCGTAGGTCATTGTGCAGTAACTTTTATATGGAGCACTATTCCCTATCGGATGGAATGGCGTTATAGCCTCGAATCGGTAAAGCTGATTCTTTTGGATGCGGGACATGTTTGCCAGAATTTATCTCTGTCCGCAGTTTCAATAAATGCTGATACTTGTGCTATTGGAGCTTATGATCAGGACTATATTGACCAATACCTATCCCTGGATCCCGATAAAGAGTTAGTTGTATATATGGCCTCGCTTGGAAAATCAAGGTAAAGTGGAATAAATAGCATATATCCAAGCATTAGGTTTTTTATACCATTCAGGAATTTCCAATAAGTCACTGGAATTTTCTGTTTCAATAAATACACTCTGATTGTCATGATATAAAATTGCAATCAATTTCGCATCACTCAGAAATATGGTCATGGACGAATATGAGGAAATGGAACTAAAAGAATTGAGCTTTTGTTCATGATTTAAATTCAAGTTCTCATGGATATATTGTATAACCAGGGTGGATTCTTGAGCATAAAAAGAAATCATTTCTTCCTTAGTATCATTTTGGATCAAATTGTTTCGAAAAGCATTTATTCTTTGATTAAGATCATCCCAATTATGTATTTTTTTGCTATTTAGGTTGATTGAACTTATTTCAAAATTACGGTTATTGAAAAAAATATCGTTTTCAAGAAGAGCAAAAGCGTTAGGAGATTTTAATTGTGCTGGTTGTAAATTGTTGGTAATAAAATTCCATTGTATAGTATGGAAATCGTACGAAGCTGACAAAATTCCATAATTAACGCCCCTGGATTGCATTTCCATAAAGTAAAAATAAAAATACAGGGTATTATTTATTTTTTTTACAGCAATAGGTTGAAGAATATGCAATGAATGAACATTTTCGATGGTAGGGTTGAGGGTCAAACGCTCTGATTTTGTTCCAAAAAATTCTACATGGATTTCATTACGTTTATCAGCTTGTTTTGGAAGATAAACTAAAACATGCATATCTGGTGCCAATCTTTGAAAAACATAATAAGGTGACATGATATGGGACTGATTTATTTTTAATTGATCCCCCCTGTCAGCGGAATGAAGAATTTCATCTAGATAAGGATTAAAAGAAAAAATATGATTATCACCATCCCAAAAGAAATGACTATGCAATGTTTCAGTTTTTTTTAAAAACCAGGGGTCAGAGTTAATAGTAATTTCTTTGTTTTCTAAGGACAAAATCGCCTGATGCCAATTTTCAAAAAAAGGTTTGGTGTCTTTAATATCAATATTTTCAGGAACCAAAAAAGAAATCTCTTTTAATACAGGTGCAGTATATTTTTGAGTTTGGCACGATAAAAATATTCCAGAAAATACTATCACAGTTATGGTTATAGCAAGGCTTTTTAAAAATAAGCTACGCTTCATAGGGTAAAGTCCATGCAAGGGTGGCTCTCTTATTTTTTACATCATAACGAATATTTAGGTGCTTCAGAATACTATTTAATGGAATTAGATAATGGCCTTTGCTAATGATGACTTTTTGACCAAGGTCCATATAGGTCATCCCCTGGTGATCAAATAATCGACCTTTAGATTCATTGGCTTTTAGTATTAGGATTTCGTTAGGAAGATTAATAATCAAATCTTCGTTAAATACTTTGCATTCAAAGCCAAAAATATTTTCAATAGTTTCCAATTCTATCATAAACAAATGTCCTTCAAATTTACTTCTTATGGGAGGATAAATCTTTTGTAAGCCTTTTTGTATTTCTCCGGGAGTAATATCAATGCTTACAGGATTCCGTTCAATGCGTATCGGAATAGTTATCTCCACTTTATCGGACCGAATGGTAATTTCATCGATAATGGAAGAGTTCGTTTCTAAAAAGTTCTTTTGAAGTTGCCACTCCAGCACGGATGATTTGGAATTAACTTCCCAGGGAAGACAACTTATTCCAAAAGGATGAATGAGGAATAGAGGAGTATCATCATCTACTCTATGAACGTTTATATGGAAAGACAATTCATACGGAAATTCAACATTAACATTGATTTCATGGGGCCAAACCATCATTTTAGGTTTCAAATAGCGTTCATTTTCTAATGAAATTTGGATAACTCTAAAATTTCCTGAATCATTAATCAATAATTGATCATTATATATATCCATACTTAGTGGCCCAAGAAAAGTTGAGTCATAATTGGCACTTTCCTCAATGATTCCCTTGTTGCCCCAAACTTGCGTAAGATAACCATCGACAAACAATTGGTACTGGGATCTGTTATAATCGAGCAAAGCAAAGGTGTTATCTGAAAGTACTTTAAAATCAGAATATAGTCCTGGCAAGCCACTCATGGAAGAAGAAATATCCCATTGGTGCATGGCATTTCCCTTGGAATCAAAGACTCGCACCAAACCGTTCAAAACATCGAATAAATAAATTTTTTGTTGATGAAAGCGGATCAT